>CAZUGY010000004.1:0-11975 GCA_964620265.1 uncultured Alcaligenaceae bacterium | reverse complement strand
GGGATCGTCGGCAAAGCGGAAGAGCGCGAGGTCGGCGCGATCGATCATGCCGTGGCGGGCGAGCGCCTCGAAGTCGATGATCTCGTTCCAGTAGGCCGAGCCGTACAGGATCACCGGGATGTGCCGGCCGAGCTTGCCGGTCTGCATGAGCGTCAAGATCTCCGTCATCTCGTCGAGCGTGCCGAAGCCGCCGGGAAACACGACGAGCGCCCGCGCGAGGTGCGCGAACCACAGCTTGCGCATGAAGAAGTAGTGGAACTCGAACGACAGCTCCGGCGTGATGTACGGATTGGGACGCTGCTCGTGCGGCAGGCCGATGTTGAGCCCGATCGACTTGCCGCCGGCGTCCGCCGCACCGCGATTGGCGGCTTCCATGATGCCACCGCCACCTCCGGTGCACACGACGCAGTGGCAAAGCTCGGAGGAGAGCTCCATCGACCATAGCGTGACCAGCCGCGAGAGCTCGCGGGCCTCGCCGTAGTAGTGCGCGAGGGTGCCGTCGGAGGCAGTGCGTGCCGATCCGAAGAACACGACCGTGCCGCACACGCGCTCGCGGCGGAAGGCCTGCAGCGGCTGCAGGTACTCGGCGAGGATGCGCAGCGGACGCGCCGTTTCGCCGTCGAGGAAGGCCTCGTTGCGATAGGCGAGCGGGGCGCGCGTGAAGGGCGGCTCGTCCATCAGCGCTGCGCCGCGAAGTCGATGAAGCCGCGCTCCACGTCGGCGCGGAGGAGCTTCACCGTCACGCGATCGCCCACGTCGAGGCCGTCGTCACCGCGCACGACGCGCCCTTCGGTCGTGGGATGGGTGATGCGTACCCACACGCCCTTGTCGGAGGCGCCGGTGACGATGCCGCGGAACGTCGCGCCGATGCGCGGGGAGAGGATGAGCGCGGCGGCCGACTTGGCCACCTGCCGCTCCACCTTCTCCGCATGCTTCTGCTGCAGCGTGCAGTGCGCCGCCAGCCGCTCGAGCTCGCCGTTGGAATAGGGCGTTCGCGTGGCCGCGAGTGCCGCCTTGACGATCCGCTGCGTCACGAGGTCGGGAAAGCGCCGGTTGGGCGCGGTGGAGTGCGTGTATTCGCGCACGGCCAGGGCGAAGTGGCCGGGTGCCGGCGTGCCGGGAATGTCGAGCGCGTACTCGCCCGCGCCCAGGAGCTTGACCGCCGCGAGCGAGAGGTCCGGGAAACCGGCCGGATCGGCCTGGCGGCGACGGCGGAGGAACTGGTCGAGGGCCACGGCGTCGGGGAGCGCGGGCAGGCGCTCGCCATGCTGCGCGGCGAGCGCGGCGATGCGGTCCCAGCGCAGCGGCGTGCGCAGCACGCGGCGCAGCGACGGGATGCCCTTGTCCGCGAGGAAGCTCGCCACCACGCCGTTGGCCGCGACCATGAAGTCCTCGATGATCTCCTTCGCGCGATTGGACGCGTCCGGGGCCAGGTCGGCGAGCACGCCGTCGGAGAAGATGGGACGCGATTCGGTGGTGTCGAGCTCGAGCGCGCCACGCTGCGTGCGGCGGCGCTTCAACTGCTGCGCGACACGGTCCTGGCGGCGCAGCTGCCCGGGCAGCTCCGGCACCGCGGCCAGCGCCGGTGGCGCGGGACCCCCGGCGAGCCATGCCGCCACGCTGTTGTAGGCCAGCTTCGCCTTGTTGCGCACGGCGGCGCGGTACACGGCGGAGCGCTGCACGGCGCCGTCGCCATCGACCGTCATCTCGACCACGATGGCCAGGCGATCTTCGTCCGGATTGAGCGACGTGAGCCCGGTGGAGAGCTTTTCCGGCAGCATCGGGAAGATGCCGGCCGCGGTGTAGACGGAGGTCGTGTTCACGGCCGCGTGATCGTCGATCGCGCTGCCCTTGCGCACCAGCGCATCGACATCGGCCACCGCGACGTGGATCGTGTCGGTGCCGTCGGCGGCGATGCCGGCCACCGACAGCTGGTCGAGGTCGCGCGAGTCGTCGTTGTCGATCGACGCCCACGGCAGGTCGCGCAGGTCGCGCACCGCGGGCTGCTCCACCGGCGCCGGGGCGTTCAGGGCGGTGACCTCGGACATCGCCTGCGCGGAGAAATCGGGCAGCAGGCCACGGTCGCGCATGGCGTCGTGGGCCACGCGCGACAGGCGGGTATCGCCGCGGAAGCGGCGCTCGGAAGGGGGCATGGGACTCGTGCGAGGAAAGCGGGCAGCCGGTATTGTAGGCATGGCGGCAGCGCTCCCCTCACTTCGTCCGCGCCGGCCTCGCTTCGTCGCGCGCGGCCTCGACAGGCGATGGGGGACCGCTATCCTGCATGCATTGCCGCCTCGCCCCGAGCGTTTCGATGTCCGGACTCTTCTATTTCCTGCGCCTGTCCACCGCCTGGCTCCTGCTCCTCCTGGGCGTCACGCTGGTCTATTCCACCCTCTTCCACCGCAGCGTCGGCTGGATCGTGTTCCTGTGGATGATCGCGATGGTCTTCGTCACGGCCTCGGCGGTATCGCAGGTGCGGCGCGTGCGCCTGACCAACGGCACCGTCAACTCGGCCACGCTCGCCAACCGCCAGCGACGGGTGATCGAGATGCCGCTCGGCCCCGAGCAGGCGTTCGCCATGCTCGATGCCACGATCCGCGAGCTTCCGCACGTGGAGGAGGTGCAGAGCGCGCGCGACAGCCTGCAGGTGCGGGCCAAGGTGCAGCGCATCGATCCCTACGGCAAGCGCGCGTCGTTCCTCACGCGCCTCATGGGCTGGTTCGGCACGCCGCGCAACCAGATCTTCGCCACGCTCAATCCGCACGCGTCCACGAGCACCGTCAACCTCGTGTGCGAGCCGGAGAGCCGCGCCTGGCTCGACTGGTTCACGGCCGACGGCGGCACCAATCTCGAGAACGCCGAAGCCATCACGCGCGCTCTCTCGCGGCGCATCGGCGAGGTGCGCCGCGGCGAGGAGGTCACAACGCGCGAGACGGCCACCGAGAAGGAGCTCGCCGTCGCCAAGCTGCGGCTCCTGCACGCGCAGGTCGAGCCGCACTTCCTCTACAACACGCTGGGCAGCGCCAAGTACCTCGTGCGCAGCGATCCGGCGCGCGCTGAACAGATCATCGACAACCTGATCCTCTACCTGCGCCACTCGCTGCCGCGCGTGGAGGACTCGCTGTCCACCCTCGGCGCGGAAGTGGAGCGGGCGCGCGCCTATCTCGATATCATGCGCATCCGCATGGGCGAGCGGCTTGCCACGAGCGTGCGCATTCCCGAGCCCCTGCTCTCGATTCCATTCCCGGCGATGATGCTGCAGACACTCGTGGAGAATTCGATCAAGCACGGACTCGAGCCCAAACCCGGCGGCGGCACCATCTGGATCATGGCCATCGACAAGGGCGAGTCGGTCGCGGTGACCGTGGCCGACGACGGCATCGGCCTCTCCGGCCAGACCGGCGGCAGCGGCGTGGGGCTGCGCAACGTGCGCGAGCGCCTGCGCCTGGCCTACGGCAACGCGGCTTCGCTCGATCTCGCGGCCAACTTCCCCACGGGCGCCGCGGCCACGCTCGTGCTGCCGAAGGTGGCGCCCGGGGAGACGCCATCGTGAGCACGGAGGACACCGGGCGCGACACCGGCGGCGGCGCCTCCGCTCGCGTGCCGGTGACCTGCGTGGTCGCCGAGGACGAGGCGCTCTTTCGCGATGCCCTCGTTGCGCTGCTGCGCGAGGAGTGGCCCGGGCTGGCGATCGTGGAGGTGTGCGAGGACGGCGGCTCCGCGCTCGAGGCCATCGGCGAGCGCCGGCCCGACGTGGCGTTCCTCGACATCCGCATGCCCGGCCTCACCGGGCTCGAGGTGGCGCAGGCCGTCGCCGAAACGAGCCCGGCCACGCAGGTCGTGTTCGTCACGGCCTACGACCAGTATGCGATCCAGGCCTTCGAGCGCGGTGCCGTCGACTACCTGTTGAAGCCCATCGCCCGCGATCGCCTCGTCGCCACCATCCGCCGTCTGCAGGCGCGTGCGGGCAAGGACGCGCCCGAGCGTAGCGCGGCGATCGCGGCGCTGCTGAAGGAGCTGGGCGCGACGCTTCCGCCGCGGACGGAGGAGGCGCCGCTCGCCTGGGTCACGGCGAGCGCGGGCAAGGAGACACGCCTCATCATGATCGACGACGTCGCGTACTTCCGCGCCGAGCACAAGTACACGACCGTGATGACGGCCGAAGGCGAGGCCATCGTGCGCACCTCGCTCGTGGAGCTCCTGCCCAAGCTCGACACGCGACACTTCAAGCAGATCCACCGCTCCACGATCGTGAACATGCGCATGGTGGCGGCGGTCACGCGCGACGACAGCGGCCGCGGCACGCTGCGCCTCAAGAACCGGCCGGAGACGCTGCCGGTGAGCCTCACCTTCATGCCGCTGTTCCGGAACATGTAACTTCATGGTGCAGCCTCGTGTGCGAAGCGCCCCGGGATGGCGCGGGGTTCACGTTGTCCGACACGAGATTCGTATTCTCTGAAATGGCAAGCGGAGGCCGCGGCAGGTAGCGTCCGCGGATGGCCGTGCCCTCCGCCGCTTCCCCCGCTCACGCCCGCCCGAGCGCCTCCGCCAGGTACGCCGAGCTCGACTGGCTGCGCGGCGCGATGCTGGTGCTGATGACAGTGACGCACATGCCCACCGCCTTCAGCGGGCGCGCGAGCCAGCCGTTCGGATTCGTCTCCGCGGCCGAAGGCTTCGTGTTCCTGTCGGCGTTCCTCGTGGGGGCGGTCTACTCGCGGATGGCGCTCACGCGCGGCGTGCCGGCGATGGAGGCCGCGCTCGTCGGTCGCGCGCGCAAGATCTACGCGGTGCATGTGGGCCTGCTGCTGTTCCTCTTCTTCGGGCTGCTGCCCGTCGCGCAGGACATCGGCGGCGTGGCGATCACCGACCTCGCTTCGCTGTTCCGTGCGCATCCGCAGGAGGCATTGGCGGGCGGATTGCTGCTGGTGTACAGCCCGCCGCTTCTCGATATCCTGCCCCTGTACACGCTGTTCCTCGCCGCCACGCCGGTCCTCCTCGCGTGGTCCCTGCGGGAGGGATGGCGGCCCATCCTGGTCCTGAGCGTGGTGGCCTGGCTGCTGGCCCAGTGGGGGGCGGGCCGTGCCGTGCATGGGATCGTGGCCGCGGCGATCGGCGCCGCCGGTTCCTACGCGGACACGGGCGCCTTCTCGTTCCTGGCGTGGCAGCTCCTGTGGGTGGTGGGGCTGTGGGCCGGCGCGGGCACAGGTGGTGGCGTTGGTGCTCCTGCCGTTCCAGGAGGCGCGCCCCGCGTTGCGTGGTGGCGGCAACCGCGTGTGGTGCGCGCCGCGTGCGTACTCGCCATCGTGCTGTGCGCCTGGCGGCATCTCGTGGGGCAGGCGCCCTTCGGCTCGCTCGGCTACCTCAACGCGCTCTTCGACAAGTGGACGCTCGGACCCCTGCGCATCGTCAACTTCGCCGTGCTGGCGATCGTGGTGATCCACTTCCGCGCGACGATTCGTGACTGGTCGGCGCGCTCGGCACTGACCACGCTCGGCCGCGCGCCGCTGACGGTGTTCTGCCTGCACCTCCTGTTGTGCCTCGTGGCGCTTGCGCTCGTGGGCAATGCGCCGCTCACCGTGCCCACGCTCGCCGATGCGGCGCTGCTGGCGGCGGCGCTCGGGGCGCTCTACCTGGCCGCGCGCCTGGTCGCGTGGCGGGACGGAATTCGCCTGGCGCGCGCCGCGGCGGCGCCGCGCGGTCGCGCACCGGACGCTAGCCCCGCGTCACGTATGGTGCGATGACGGACTTCCACAGCGCGTAGCCGTCGGCATTGAGATGCAGCGCATCGTCGCGGAAGAGCTCCCGGCGAGGCCTGCCATCGGCCGTCAGCATGGGGGTGAAGACGTCGACGTAGTCGACGTTGTCACGCGTGTCGGCCGCGGCGCGGACGAGGGCATTCGCCGCCCGGATCGCCGGCAGCAGCGCGCTGCGTGACGGGCTCGGCTTGATGGAGATGTAGGCGATGCGGGTCGCCGGCAGGCGCGCCCGCACGCCATCGACGAAGGCGATGAATCGACGCCGGACATCCTCGGGCGTGGCCCCCGCCGCGATATCGTTGTCGCCGGCGTAGAGCAGCACGACGCGCGGACGATACCTGACGACCAGGCGCTCGAGGTTGCCCACGCAGTCGCGCAGCTGCGAGCCCCCGAAGCCGCGCTTGATCACGCCGACCTCGGTGCCGAACGACTGCTCGAGGTCGGACCACAGCCGAATCGACGAGCTTCCCACGAAGAGGATGCCATCGGCAGCAGGGGGATGGGCGAGGTCGCTGCGCGCGAAGGCCGCGAGCTCGGCCTCCCACGGCGCCGGCGCCGCGGCGCTCGCGACGACAGTGGGGGACGGCGGATCGGCCAGCGCCGGTCCCGTGGACAGGAGCGCGCAGGCGGCAGCGAGGACGAAGGGCAAGCGAGGCATGGAGGGAACTTGGATCGGCAAAGGGCGCGCGCCGCGCCGCAAATACGACATTATGGGCCCGCTTTTGACCTGGCCCGTGCCTGGCGGAAGGCCCGTCGAGGTCGCGTGCGTCGGCCTACTTCGCCAGCAGGTACGCCCGGCTGTCCGCGAAGAAATTCGGCTCCGCATCCGAGCGCAGCGCGGTACCCACGCCTTCCGCGGTGAGCACCTCGAGCAGCAGCGCGCTCGGCACGCTGCCGTCGATGATGTGCACCGAGCGCACGCCTTCGCGCACTGCGCGCAAGGCGGCGCGCACGCGCGGCTCCATGCCGCCATGGATCACGCGTTCGCGCAGCATGGCATCGGCGTCGGCGGCCTTGAGGATCGGCACCACGCGCCCGTCGCGATCCTTCACGCCGTCGACGTTGGTCATGAGCACGAGCTTCTCGGCCTCGAGCGCGCGGGCGAGCTGTCCCGCGAGCAGATCCGAGTTGATGTGGTAGGTCGTGCCGTCGTGGCCCACGCCGATCGGGATCACCACGGGGATGAAGCCGCGGGAGAGCAGGAGCTCGATGTAGGCCGGGTCGATGCGCTCCACGTCGCCCAGGTAGCCCAGGTCGGGTGCATCGGCACCGGGCGTGTCGAGGACGAGGGGCCGCGCCTGGATGAACGCGCCGTCGTGGCCATCCACGCCGACGGCACGACCGCCTTCGCGGTTGAGGAGCGAGGTGAGCTCCTGGTTGAGCTCGGACAGCGCCATCTCCACCACGTTGAGCGTGGCCGCGTCGGTGATGCGATGGCCGCGATAGCGCTTCGCTTCCATCCCCACGCGGGCGAGCAGCGCATCGATGCCCCAGCCGCCGCCGTGCACGACGACGGGCTTCATCCCCACGAGGCGCAGCAATGCGACATCGCGCGCGAAGCCGATCTTCAGCGCGGGATCCGACATCGCCTCGCCGCCGAAGCGGATGACGAGCACCTTGTCCTGGAACGCGCGGAGATAGGGCAGCGCCTCGGCGAGGATGCCGGCTTTCTGGGACGGGGTCATGCGCGTATTAGACCATGCGCCGGAGCGTGCGCCACGACGTGCAGCAGCGCCGATGCTCTCCGGCAACGCGCGAACCGAGGGTGCCGCGTCACGGCGGTAGAATGGCGGCTCCTTCCTGCATTGCCAGTCACCGCTTTGCCACTTGCCGGGCCGTTCGCCGTGCTGTCTTCCTAGTCGATGGTCGCGTCGGTCCGCGGCACGCGCGGCTTCGTGGTGGCCGCCGTCATGGCGTCGTTGTTCATGGTCGCGATCGAGGCCACCATCGTGTCGACGGCGATGCCGCTCATCGTGGCCGATCTCGGCGGCATGCACCTGTACAGCTGGGCATTCTCCGGCTTCCTGCTCGCGCAGACGGCCGCCACCGTCGTGTTCGGCAAGCTCTCGGACCTCTACGGCCGCAAGCCCATCGTGCTCGCGGGGATCACCATCTTCATCGTCGGGCTGCTGCTCGGCGGCCTCGCGTGGTCGATGCCGTCGCTCATCGCATTCCGGGTGGTGCAGGGCATCGGCGCCGGCGCCGTGCAGCCGGTGGCGATGACGGTCGTGGCTGATCTCTTTCCCGCCCGCGAGCGCGGGAAGGTGCAGGGCTATCTCGCCAGCGTGTGGGCCCTGGCCGGCGTGGCGGGCCCGTTGGCGGGCGCGGCGATCATTGCCCGGCTGTCGTGGCCCTGGATCTTCTGGATCACGATCCCGGTGGGCCTCGCGGCGGCGGCGCTGTACGTCGTGTGGCTGCGCGACGACGTCGCGCACCAGGCGCCGTCGATCGACTACGGCGGCGCCGCGCTCTTCACCATCTCGATCGGCGCCTTCATGTTCGCGCTGAGCGGCATCGGCACGGAACACGGTCGTGCCGTGGCGATCGCCGTCGCGGTCTGCGTGGTGGCGTCGTGGATCTTCGTGTGGCACGAGCGGCGCGTGCCGGATCCGGTGGTGTCGTTCGAGCTGTGGCGCCGCCGCGCGCTCGCCACGGCCAACGGCGTGTCGATGCTCGGCACGATGACCGTCATGGGCCTCACGGCATTCCTGCCGATGTACGTGCAGACGGTGATGCAACGCACGCCGCTCGTCGCCGGCTTCGCGCTCACGATGATGATGGTGGGCTGGCCGCTCGGCGCCACGGTATGCGCCAAGGTCTTTCCGCGGTGGGGCCTGCGCAACCTGCTCGTCGGCGGGGCGGCCTTGCAGCCGCTCGGTGCGCTGTGCTTCGTGGCGCTCACGCCGGAGAGCTCGCCCGTGCTGGCGGGCGTGGGCTCCGCGGTGATGGGCTTCGGCATGGGCCTTCTCATCGTGTGCTCGTTCGTGCTGATCCAGGAGGCGTCGGCCGCGCACGAGCGGGGCAGCGCGACGGCCTCGAACCTCTTCTCCCGCAACCTCGGCAGCGCCCTGGGCGCGACGGTCTTCGGGGTGGTCGTGAACTTCGGCCTCGCGGGCGCGCCGGGCGGCGGCGGTGTCACGGCGGAGGACCTGCAGCGCCTGCTCGATGGCGGCGGTCGCGGGCTCGCGGGCAACGCTGGCTTGCTCGCGACCCTGCACGTGTCGTTGCACACGATGTTCCTCGCGATGTTCGCGGTGTCGATCGTCACGGTGATCGTGGCGCTGTTCGTGCCGGACCAGTGGTTCCGGCGGCCGCAGCGCGGCGTCCGATCGTTGTCGGGGACGGGAGCGTCGCGATGAGCGCCCAGGCGCGCGAGCGCGATGACGCCGTGCCCGGCGTGTCACGGGGCGCTGGTGTCGCGCTTCGGCGTGTGCTCGCCGGTGCGTTGCTCTTGCCACTCCCTGCCATCGGGCAGGGCGCTCCGCCGCCGGCCCCGACGACGCAGGGCGTTCAACAGGAGCGCACGGTACGGCAGGACACGACGGCGCCGGGTCGTCCGGCGCCGCGTCTTGCCGGGCAGGGTGTGGCGAGCCAGCACCTCCCGCAGCAGAGCCTCGTACCCGGTGGCGTCGCCCTGGTGCCGGTCGACGGCCCCGCCCGGTCCCGCCCGCGGGTCACGTTCAATGGCGCGCCGGTGATGGTGCTGCGCGACGGCGACCGCTGGCTCGCCGTGGTGGGCATTGCGCTGTCGACCCGGCCCGGCAAGGTGAAGGTCGTCGTCGAGCCCGTGGGTGCGAAGGCCACGACGGTGGAGCTCGAGGTCAAGCCGAAGCGCTACGTCGAGCAGAAGCTCGAGGTCGCGCCCGGCATGGTGGACCTCTCGCCCGAAGCGCTGGCGCGCGTGGAGCGCGAGCGGCCGTTGCTCCTGGCGGCGCTCGCCACGTTCAGCGAGCCGCCGCCATCGACGCTGCGCCTCCTGCCGCCCGTGCCCGGCCCGCGCTCGAGCTCCTACGGCCTGCGGCGCGTGTTCAACGGCCAGCCGCGTGCGCCGCACACCGGCATGGACATCGCCGCACCCACCGGCACGCCGATCGTGGCGCCCGCCGCGGGCACGGTGGTGGCGACCGGCGATTACTACTTCAACGGCGGCACGGTGATCCTCGACCACGGGCAGGGACTGGTGACGATGTACTGCCACCTGTCCACGATCGGCGTGCAGCCGGGCGATCGCCTCGAGCTCGGGCAACCGCTCGGCAAGGTGGGTGCGACCGGCCGCGTGACCGGTCCCCACCTGCACTGGGGCGTGACGCTCAACCGCACGATGGTGGATCCGGCACTTTTCCTCGCGCCGTAGCGCGGCACGCTGCCGAGGCCACCCGTCGCGCTGACGTGATTGCGACGTCAGGCCAGGTTCTTCTTGAAGAATGCCACCGTGCGCGACCACGCGAGCTTCGCCGCGGCCTCGTCGTAGCGCGGCGTCGTATCGTTGTGGAAGCCGTGCTGCGTGTTGGGATACATGAACATCTCGTACTTCACGCCGTTGGCCTTGAGCGCCGTCTCGTAGGCCGGCCAGCCCGCATTGATGCGCTCGTCGTTGGCGGCATACTGGATGAGCAGGGGCGCCTTGATCCTGGCGGTGGCCTCGGCGCTCGGCTGGCCGCCGTAGAACGGAACCGCCCCGCCCAGGTCGGCGAAGCGCACGGCGAACTGGTTGGCGATGGCGCCGCCAAAGCAGAAGCCTACGACTCCGATCTTGCCGGTGTCGGGGCGCGACTTCAGATAGTCGTACGCCGCCAGGAGGTCCTCGGTGCGCTTGTTGGCGTCGAGCGTGCCGAACATCTGCGCGGCCTTCTCCTCGTTGCCGGGATAGCCGCCAAGCGGCGTGAGGGCATCGGGCGCGATGGCGACGAAGCCGTCGGTGGCCAGCCGCCGGGCGACGTCCTCGATGTACGGGTTGAGGCCGCGGTTCTCGTGGATCACGACCACGGCCGGCAGCTTGCCGGAGGCGTTGGCAGGGCGCGCGAGATATCCCTTCATGGTGCCGCTGCCGGCCGGCGAGGGATAGTTCACGTATTCCGCCTTGATGCGTGCATCGTCCTTGGCGACCTGCTGCGCCCAGGCGTAGTTGGGACGCAGCGCCTCCAGCATGGCCGCGGCAGTGAAGCCGCCCACGGCGAACTTGCTCGCGCGGTCGATGAAGTCGCGGCGCGACAGCCATCCGTGCACGTAGCGATCGAAAAGCTTGAGGACTTCGGGCGGGAAATCGTCGGCCTTCATGCGTTCCATGGCAGTTCCTCCTCGAATTGGGGGAAACCCCTATCCTACCGCGTGTACGCACGCTGTCCACGTAAAGCCGGAGGGTGTGGTCCGGGGCCGCCACCCCTGCCGGCGACGCCGCTCCTGCCGCGTGTGTGTGCGGCGTGGCGGCGTTCAGGTGCCGCAGAACGTGCGATACGACGCGGTGACGTCCGCGGGCGCGGGCTGCGCATAGGCCGCCAGCGCGGGAGTCTCCGCGAACGGCGTGCGCAGCGCGGCGAGAAGCATTTCGAAGGGCCGCAGGTCGCCATCGACGGACGCCGCGGCGAGGGCCTCCTCCACGCGATGGTTGCGCGCGATGACGGAGGGATTGACGTCGCGCATCGCCTGCGCGCGGTGCATGGCGGTTGCAGCATCGCCGGCGGCATGCCCGGCATCGTCGCGGGCGCAGCGCCCGCGCCAGCGCGCGAGCCAGGCCGCGGGCGCGGCGGGCTCGGGGAAGAGCGCGCGCAGCGGCGCGTCGTTGCCTGCGGCCGCATCGGCCAGGCGGCGCCAGGCGAGCGTGAAGTCCACGCGATCCACCTGCAGCAGCGTGAGCCAGTCGGCGGCGAGCGTGGCATCGGACGCATCGTCGTCGGCGGTCGCTTCGCGCAGGCCGAGCTTCGCGCGCTGCCCGGCGAGGAGATGCGAGGTGTAGCGCCCCTCGAAGCCCACGATCACCTCGGTCGCCTGCGCGATCGCGCGTTCGCGGTCGTCGTCGAGCAGCGGCACCAGCGTGTCGGCCAGGCGTGCGAGGTTCCACTGCGCGATGGCGGGCTGGTTGGCGTAGGCATAGCGTCCGCGCTCGTCGATGGAGCTGAACACGGTGGCCGGATCGTAGGCCTCCATGAAGGCGCAGGGACCGTAGTCGATCGTCTCGCCGGAGATCGTCATGTTGTCGGTGTTCATCACGCCGTGGATGAA
>CAZUGY010000003.1:61669-89588 GCA_964620265.1 uncultured Alcaligenaceae bacterium | reverse complement strand
ACTTCGTCATCACCAGCGAGCGCGAATGGGGCTGCTATGCCGAGCTGCCCGGCGTGGCCATCGCGCAATTGCAGCGGCGCGAAGGCATCGACGCCGTGCATGTCTCGCGCTGGACCTGGGACGGCCGTGCCCGGCGGCGCGAAGCCGACCCGGACCGCCGCTTTCCGCCCTCCGAATGAACAGCCCGGACGCACGCCTGGAACGCCTGCTCGGCGGACCCGCCCTGGCGGGATTGCGCCAGCGCCTGCGGCGCCACTTCGAGCGGCAGGGCGAGCAAGGTGCGGGCCGGGTCCTGCACCTCGGCCAGCTCGAGCCTGCGGAGCGCGAGGCGATCGCATTGCTGACCGGCCGCCCCTCGGGCACCGCCCGCTCGGCCCGCATCGACATCGCCGGCATCGACGCTGCATTGCGAACCGCGGGCCTGTGCGACTCCTTGCGCGACGCGCTGGAAAGACTGGACGGCGCGATCACGAACCGAGCCGCCCTGCGCGCAGCCGCCGAGTTCGCCTGGTCAGCCATGATGCGGCAGCCGGAGCGCGATCCACGCCTGCAGGGTTGGCTGCAGACACCCGCCGCCGGTGCGCTGCTCAAGCGCCTCGCCCGGCGCGACGCCGCGGCCGCGGACACCTTGCTCGCGCAAGCCGATGCCGTCTTGCGCCGCCTGCCTGCGCCGGGCGTTACACGCGCGCAACTGGCCGCACAAGCTCTCGGCAACGCCCATGCGCTCGACGCAGGCAAGCCCGTGGCCACCCTGGTACTGGCGGCGTGGCGTCATGGCGAGGCTACGATTTCCAGCCGCGACGTGGCCCTGGAGGCCGACCTCCAGGTGCCTGCGGATGGCGAAGGGCAGACGAGCGACGAACGTGCGCGCGACATCTGGGCCCGCGCCGGCGTCCTGGTGAACGAGCTGGCGCGGCCCGTGCTGGTGCTGAACCTGCCGATGCTCGCGGCGGAGCTGTCCGCGCCGGGCGAGCCCGCCTACCTGTCGCTGCGCCGACTGCTGCGCGAGCCGCCCGCGTGGGCCGTTCACGGCCGCCCCGTCTACGTCTGCGAGAACCCCAACCTGCTTGCCATCGCCGCGGACCGCCTGGGGGCAGGCTGCGCGCCCCTCGTTTGCACCGACGGCATGCCGGGCGCGGCGCAGCGCACGCTGCTCGATCAACTGGCAAGCGCAGGCGCGCGCCTGCACTACCACGGCGATTTCGACTGGCCCGGCCTGCAGATCGCCAACTACGTGGTACGCAGTTGGCGGGCGCAGCCCTGGCGAATGAGTGCCCCGGACTACGAAGCCGCCGTGCATGGGGCCCCGCACACACGGCGCGACCTGACGGCATCCGACCTCACGGCCACGTGGGATCCGCAGCTCGCTCCCGCGATGTGCCGGCACGGCCTCGCCATCGCCGAAGAAGCGGTGGCACACGGCCTGATAGAGGACCTCCAGCTCACCTGACACCGGAGCGTGCCATGCCTCGAGTCCCGGATGATCACGCCTTCCGGCGGTTCACTGTCCAGAGAAAGAAAGACTTGCAGCGCATCGCACGTGGTACGCGGGGAGAATTTCAGTTCGACGACGTCGTCAACGACGCCTGGGTCATGGCATCGAGCCTGCAAGCGGCCGATGGCGGACCACTGGATCTTCTGGATACCGATTGCCAGCGCAGGCTGTTGAGCTATCCGGCAACAACATGTCCGCCGTTGCAGACCATTTGCGCATATCCCGATCCTATGCCTACCGCCGCTGCGCGAACGCTCGGTGGCTGGCAACGCATGTGACGCATATCCCCATCGCCGAGCACTTCGTGCTCGGGCCCTGGCGGCGTTTTCGGCTACGCCGCCCTCACGTGCAACTCGCGTTCGACTTCGATGACGAATTGTCGATCTGATGCAAGGCAGTCATGAGGCCAACGGCTGAACTGCACCTAACGTTTCCAGAAGTGATGCACCGGCCCGTGACCCTTGCCTACCGCGAGATCGCCCGACGCGCGGATCGCCTGCGTGAGGTACTCCTTCGCACGCCGCGCTGCCATGGGCACGTCCGGCGACTGTGGAATCAGCGCGGCCAGCGCCGATGACAGCGTGCATCCCGTGCCGTGGGTGTTCTTGGTGTCGAAGCGGGGTGCGGAAAGCTCGATCATGCGATCGCCGTCGTGCAACAGATCGATGGCGTCGCTCCCAGGCAAGTGGCCACCCTTGAGGTACACCCAGCGCTCGCCGGCGTGGTTCATCGCCTCGCGCAAGCGCTCCGCGGCGCGGCGCATCTCGGCCACGGTCTCCGGCGCGCGTTGCTCGAGCAGCACGCCGGCTTCCGGCAGGTTGGGTGTGATCATCGTGGCGACGGGCAACAACGCCTCGCGCAAGGCGCCCACCGCATCGCGCTCGAGCAGCGCATCGCCGCTCTTCGCGATCATCACCGGGTCGAGGACACACGAGGCGGGCTTCCAGTGCGACAGGCGGTCCGCGACCACGAGCGTGACCGCGCGCTGGCCGAGCATGCCGATCTTGACTGCGGCGATCGCCACGTCGGAAAAGAGCGTGTCGATCTGCAGCCGCACGAAGTCGGGAGCGACTGGCTGGATGCCCGTCACGCCCTGCGTGCTCTGGGCGGTGAGCGCCGCGATGACGCCGCAGGCATAGGCGCCGTTGGCACTGATCGCCTTCACGTCGGCGAGCACGCCGGCGCCACCGGAGGGATCGACACCTGCGATCGTCACGACATTCGGAATCGTTCCTGCCCCCATCGTTTGCTCCTGCGAAGCCCTGCGTCGGCCCGCCGCATCGCGGTAGAATGGCCGTCACGCGGGTGTAGCTCAATGGTAGAGCAGAAGCTTCCCAAGCTTACGACGAGGGTTCGATTCCCTTCACCCGCTCCACCTTCGCCGTCGACGCCCACCCCGCAAAGAGGATCGCGATGAAGCGCAGCACCGACCGTTTCCTCACCACCCACACGGGCAGCCTGCCGCGGCCGGACGACCTCATCCGGATGATGTACGCCAAGGAAGAGGGCGTTCCGGTCGAGCCCGCCGCCCTGGCGGAGCGGGTCGCCTCGGCGGTGGACGAGGTCGTGCGCAAGCAGGCCGAGTCGGGTGTCGACATCGTCAACGACGGCGAGATGAGCAAGCCGAGCTATGCGACCTACATCAAGGATCGCCTGGCGGGCTTCGGCGGCACCGGAAACACGTTCGTCTACCAGGACCTGTCCGGCTTCCCCAATCTCGCGAAGCGCGTCTTTGGCGACCCCGGGCGTTCACGCCGCAAGACGCCGGCGTGCAACGCAGCCATCGGCGTGCGCGACCCCCAGGCGGCACAGACCGACGTCGATCACCTGCAGGCGGCGCTCGCCGGCGTCGCGGCGGCGGAGGGCTTCCTCACCGCGGCGTCTCCCGGCGTGGTGTCGCTCTTCTTCCGCAACGAGCATTACCCGTCCGAGGAGGCGTACCTCTTCGCGATCGCCGATGCGATGCGGCAGGAGTACGAGACGATCGCGAGAGTCGGGCTCGTCCTGCAGATCGACTGCCCGGATCTCGGGATGGGACGGCACATCCAGCATGCCGACCTGTCGCTATCCGAGTGGCGCAAGAAGGCGCAGCTCCACGTCGAGGCGCTGAACCACGCCGTGGCGAACATCCCACCCGGGCAGTTGCGCATGCACCTGTGCTGGGGCAACTACGAAGGACCGCACCACTGCGACGTGCCGCTCGCCGACGTGATCGACATCGTCTTCTCCGCACGCCCCTCGGCCATCGCGCTCGAGGCCGCGAATCCGCGGCATGCGCACGAGTGGAAGCTCTTCGAGACCGTGAAGCTGCCGGAAGGCAAGGTCCTGATTCCTGGCGTGATCGAATCGAAGTCCAACTTCATCGAGCATCCCGAGCTCATCGCGCAGCGCATCTCGCGCTACGCGAACCTCGTGGGACGCGAGAACGTCATCGCCGGCAGCGACTGCGGCTTCGGCACGTGGGTGGGACAGGCCGCGGTGGACCCGGACGTCGTGTGGGCGAAGATGGCCGCGATGGCCGAAGGCGCGCGCATCGCGTCGCGCGAGTTCTGGAAGCGCTGAACGCGAGCCGATACCGATCGCCCCCGGAAATTTGCTATCGTCGCAGGAGGGCGGCGCTTCGACCGTCGCAGGAGAGTGATCATGGCAACCGTCGCCACGGCGCAAGCGCCCATGCTGCGACGCAACAACGCGCTCGGCGTGCATTCGCTGCATCGCTTCGTGTTCACGGTCCCCGACCTCGGGCCGGCGGAGGCGTTCTACACCGCGTTCGGACTCGACGTGCGCCGTGAAGGCGGTCGTCTCGACCTGTACGCGCACGGCCATCCGCACTGCTGGGGCAGCGTCCATGCGAACGGCGAGCCGAAGCGGTTGCAGTACCTGAGCTTTGCCGCCTACGACGACGATTTCGACGCGCTGGCGCAGCGGGTGCACGGGGCCGGCGCGGCCGACGCGCATCCGCTTTCGGATGGCACCGGCGTATGGACGCGCGATCCCGACGGCACGCCCGTCCAGGTCGTCGTGGGGCCCAAGGTGACGCCCGCGATCAAGTCGCAAGGCACCCAGGTGCCACCGCCGCCATCCGGCAAGGGTGCGGCGCCACCGCGCAGCACCGCGGCGCCGGTCCGGCCGCGACGCCTGTCGCACATCCTCCTGTTCTCGCCCGACGTGCTGCGGCAGGTCGGCTTCTACGAGCGTGTGCTGGGCTTGCGGCTGTCCGACCGCTCCGGTGACATCATCGCGTTCCTGCACGGCCCGCACGCGAGCGACCACCACCTGGTCGCGTTCGCGAAGTCGGGCGCGCCCGGCCTGCACCACTCGAGCTGGGACGTCGGCCACATCAACGACGTGGGCCTGGGGGCGGAGGGCATGAAGGCGAGCGGATACACGCACGGCTGGGGCGTGGGGCGGCACGTGCTGGGCTCGAACTACTTCTACTACGTGCAGGATCCGTGGGGCAGCTGGGCGGAGTATTCCTACGACATCGACTTCGTCCCGGCCGACCTCGACTGGCCGGCGGCCGACCATCCGCCGGAGGACTCGTTCTACCTCTGGGGGCCGTCGGTCCCCGAGGACTTCATCGTCAACCACGAGCAACCGCGAACCGCCTGAACGGGCGGCGCGCGCGAACGACGGCACGCGAGAAGCGCGGCGAACCACGCCGCCATGGCGACGCCAACGCAATGTCCATCAAGGAGGAGAGCTCGATGAGGACCCTTTACCGCTGGACCCGCTGGCTGGGCGCTGCCGCCTGCGCCTTCGCGCTGATTGCCACGGGCGCGCATGCGCAAAGTGGCCCGCCCATCCGCATCGGCAGCACGCTGGCGCTGACCGGGCCGCTGGCCGCGACCGGGCTCGTGCACAAGGTCGTGGGCGAGATCTACGTCGAGCAACTGAACAAGAGCGGAGGCCTCCTCGGCCGGCCGGTGGAATGGATCGTCAAGGACGACCAGAGCAAGCCCGACCTCGCGCGCACGCTCTACGAGCAGCTCCTCACCGTCGACAAGGTGGACCTGCTCATGGGGCCGTATGCCACGGGCGCGATCCTGTCGGCGATGGGCATCGCGCAACGCTACGACAAGGTGCTCGTCCACCATACCTTCGGCATCCCGTCGCTCGCCAAGTACGACAAGCAGTTCCCGGCGTGGTCGCTCGGCGCGGATCCCGCCACGACCGTGCCCAACACGGTGTTCGATGCGCTGGCCGCTTCGCCCAAGCCGCCGAAGACGATCGCGGTGGTGACGAGCAAGTTCCCGTCGGTGCACTTCATGTCGCTGGGCGCGCGCGAGATCGCCAAGAAGCGCGGCGTCAAGGAAGTGCTGTTCCTCGAATGGGACTTCGGCAATCTCGACTACGCGCCGATCGCCGCGCGCATCAAGGATGCCAAGCCCGACTTCCTGTGGGTCGGCGCGCTCGGGCTCGAAGGCAACCAGCTCCTCGAGGCGATGAACAAGATCGACTACAAGCCCGGCCAGCAGTTCTACATGTATCCGGCGCCGGGTCCGATGTCGAAGTCGCCGCTCGCCAACAACGCGCTGTCGATGACCGTGTTCGAGGAGCACCCGCCGTACTCCAACGCGCCGGGCGCCAAGGCGTTCATCGACCTCTATCACGACCGTGCGACGAAGGCAGGCATCCCCGACAACAGCGTCGAGGTGCAGGCCGCGGCCTCGTACACCGCGTGGCAGATCCTGACGGCCGCGGTGCGCGCGACGAACAGCCTCGACGATGCCAAGCTCGCGGCGTGGCTCAAGGCCAACAAGGTGGACACGATCCAGGGCAAGCTGCGCTTCGACGGTCCTTCCAACTACGGTGACGACCTGATGCGCGTGAAGCAGGTGCAGGACGGGCGCTGGGTCACCGTCTATCCGAAGGAGTACGCGGCTCCGGGCGCGACCTTGCGCGTGCAATGACGTTTCCGAGCGGGGCGCTGCTCGCGCAGTCGGTGCTCTCGGGCGTGTTCATCGGCAGCATGTACGGGCTGCTGGGGATGGGGCTGGGCCTCGCGTGGGGGTTGCTGCACGTGATCAACCTCGCGCACTTCGGGCTCGCGTTCCTCGCGGCGTACCTGTGCTACCAGCTCGTGGGTGCCGCCGGGATGGATCCGCTGGCCACCCTCGCCCTGATCGTCCCGCTCTTCTTCGTGCTGGGCGTGGCGGTGCAGTGGCTGCTGTCGCGCTTCTCGGTGTCGCCGCTCAACTCGCTGCTCGCCACGTTCGGGCTGATGGCGATCATCGAGGCGGTGATCCAGTACTTCTGGACCGCCGACTTCCGCAAGCTCGAGTCTGCCTACTCCGAGCAGAAGTGGCGTGTGGGTGAGCTCTTCGTGCCGGCGCCGGAGCTCCTCACGCTGGTGCTCGCGTTCCTGCTCGGATTCGGCGCCTGGGCGGCGATGCGCTACACGAACCTGGGCCGTGCGCTGCGCGCGCTGGCCGAGGACGCCCCCATGGCCGCGGCGTTCGGCGTGAACCGGCGCGCGCACGCGCTCATCCTCGCCGGCGCCTGCGGTGCGCTCGCCGGCATCGCCGGCGTGTGCCTCGCGCTCTCGTTCACGCTCACGCCGTCGCAGATGTACGCCTGGGTGGGCGTGGTGTTCGCCGCGGTGATGCTGGGGGGGCTGGGCTCGCCCCTGGGGCCGCTCGCCGCCGGCGTCATCATCGGCGTGAGCGAAGCCGTGACGATGGCGTTCTTCTCGCCGTCGTGGGCGCCGATCGTGTCGTTCTCGCTGCTGATCGCGCTGCTCCTGTTGCGTCCGGGCCGCACCTGAAGCTCGATCGGACGTTTGCCGGGATCATCCTCGCGGGCCTGGCGCTCGCGGTGGTGCCGTTCCTGCGCCTGCCGGCGTTCTACGAATCGTTCCTCTACCTCGTGTTCCACTGGATCGTGCTGGCCACGTCGTGGAACATCCTGTGCGGCTACTCCGGATATTTTTCGTTCGGGCACGGAGCGTTCTACGGCGCGGGTGTGTACACGACGGCCGTGCTCGCCGGGAAATTCGACTGGCCCTTCCTGTGGACGCTGCCTGCAGCCGGCCTGGTCGCGGCGCTGCTGGGACTGGGGCTGGGCGCCGTGGTGTTCCGCGTGCGCCACGTGCGCGGCGAGCTCTTCGCCTTGCTGACCCTCGCGGCCACCTTCGTGCTCGCGACCATCGTGCTCAACACCCCCATCGACGGCGGGCCGGGCGTGTACCTGTCCGCCGTCGCGGTGCCGAAGCTCGCGCCGACACCGTCGGGCGCGTTCTACATGATGGCGCTCATCCTTGCGATCGGCACGGTCGCGATCGCGTATGCGATCAAGCGCGCGCGATTGGGCCTCGGGCTCTTCGCCATCCACGACGACGAGGATGCCGCCGAGGTGATGGGCGTGCCGACGTATGCGTACAAGCTCGTCGCCTTCGGCATCTCCTGCGCGCTCGCGGGCGTGGCGGGCGGCATCCAGGCGCTCTTCGTGTCCTACATCACCGCGGGTGGGACGTTCAACATCACGGTGCCGCTCACCGTCGTGTTGATGAGCGTGCTCGGCGGCACACGCTTCTGGGCGGGGCCGGCGATCGGCGCCACCGTGATCACGATCCTCCTCTACGCGACGACGGCGGCCGACCAGGCGATCGTGGGCAAGGCCGTGGTCGGCGCGATTCTCGTCGTGGCGATCCTGGTGATGCCGGAAGGGATCCTCGGGCGGATGCTCAGGCGGCGGCGGAAGGGTCCGCTGCCGGCGTCCGTGGCGGCGCCGGAGGCAGGTCAGGCAGCCGAGTCGCAGGCAGGGTTGGAACCACCGCTGGAGACAGCGCAGGAGTTGCAGTCGCACGCCGCCTCCGGAGCCACGGAAGCTCCCGTGCCGGCTGCCGCCGCCACACCGCAGCGACAGGGCGTGCGCCCCGTCCTGCTGTCCGTGCGCGGCGTGGCCAAGTCCTTCAAGGGCGTGCGCGCGCTCGACGGCGTGGACCTCGAGGTGCGCGAAGGCGAGATCCTCGGCGTGATCGGTCCCAATGGCTCAGGCAAGTCCACGCTCATCAACGTCATCAGCGGCCACTTCCGCGCCGATGCGGGAACGGCGATCTTCGGCGGCGTGGACCTCCTGCGCCTGCCCGCGCACCGCATCGCACGATCGGGGGTGGCGCGCACCTACCAGATCCCGCGGCCCTTCGCACACTTGACGGTCCGCGACAACGTGGCGCTCGCAGCGATGTTCGGTGGCGTTGCGCAGGATCGTCGCGAAGCGGCGGAGACGGCGTCGCACTGGCTGCGCTTCACTGGCCTCGCGGCGCGTGCGGAGGCCTATCCGGGCGACCTCAATCTGCACCAGGTCAAGTTCCTGGAGCTGGCACGCGGGCTTGCCTCACGCCCGCGTCTGTTGATGCTCGACGAGGTGCTGTCGGGCCTCACGCCGGCCGAGATCGACGGCGCGGTCGACCTCATCCGTCGCATCCGCGCGCAGGGCACCACGATCGTGCTCGTCGAGCACGTGATGCGCGTGGTGACGGCACTCGCCGAGCGCATCGTGGTGCTCGACCAGGGCCACGTGCTGGCCGAAGGCTCGACGGCCGAGGTGATGGCGCGCGCCGACGTCGCCACCGCCTATCTCGGAGCGACGCGTGCTTGAGGTGCGCGGCCTCGAGGTGGACTACGGCGCCGCGCCCGCGGTGTGGGACGTGTCGCTCGACATCGCTGCCGGCGAGCTCGTGTGCGTGGTGGGGCCGAACGGCGCCGGCAAGTCGACGCTGATCAATGCGCTCGCAGGCCTGCATCGCGCGAGCGCCGGCCGCATCATGATGGATGGCCGCGACCTGGCCGCGCTGCCGTCGCATCGCTATTGCAGCGCCGGCATCGCCATCGTGCCCGAAGGCCGGCGGCTCTTCGCGCGCATGAGCGTGCGCGAGAACCTCGAGGTCGGCAGCTACGCGTCTGCGGCGCGCCGCGAGCGTGCGCGCACGCTCGAGCGCGTGTGCACGATGTTCCCCGCCGTGCGCGACAAGCTCGACGCGCCCGCCGGCGCGCTCTCGGGCGGCCAGCAGCAGATGGTGGCCATCGGCCGCGCGCTGATGGCGCAGCCCAAGCTCCTGCTGCTCGACGAGCCGTCGCTCGGGTTGTCGCCGCTCATCGTGCAGGCGATGTTCGCCGCGATCCGTGAAGTGAATGCGGCGGGCATGTCGGTCCTGCTCGTGGAGCAGAACGTGGCCGAGGCGCTCGCGATCGCGGACCGGGCCTATCTTCTGGAGGAAGGCCGCATCGTCGCGGAAGGAACGCCTGACGCGGTGTTCGCCGATCCGGCACTGCGGCGCGCGTATCTCGGCGCGGCCACGGGTCCTTGAGATTCGATCGCGTCGAACGCAGTACGCGCAGTCCAAACCCGAAAGGAATCGCCCGATGTCCAGAATCCCCGTCGGTGTCATCGTCGGCAGCAATCGCCGCGAATCGATCAATCGCCGCCTGGCGCTCGCCCTGACGCGGCTCGTCGAGGACCGGATCGCCTGGCACTGGATCCGCATCGACGACCTGCCGATGTACAACCAGGACCTCGAGGCCGACCGGCCGGAAACGGTGCGGCGCTTCACTGCCGAGGTCGCCGCCGTGCCGGCGCTGCTCTTCGTCTCGCCGGAGCACAACCGGTCGGTGACGGCACTGCTCAAGAATGCGCTCGACTGGGGCTCGAAGCCGACCGACAAGCAGGTGTGGCGCGGTCGCGTCGCGGCGATCACCGGCACGGCGTTCGGCAACATCGGCACCGCGGTCGGCCAGCAGCACCTGCGGCAGATCCTGGCCATCCTCGGCGTGACCGTGATGGGCGGCGAGGCCTACATCTCGTTCAAGCCCGATCCCGTCGATCACGAGGGCAACTTCCTCGATGCCGACAAGCGCGCGTTCTGCCTCGCGTACATGGAGCAGTTCGTTGCGCTGGTCGGGCGGTTCGCGCAGCCCAGCGTTCCTTGAGGCGCGTACCCGGCGCCCGGAGGCGCGGCCGCTAGGCGATCACCGCGACCCCGGGCTTGAGCTTGTAGAGCATCTCGCCTGCCCGCGGCACGACCAGGATTCCTTCCGCCTCCCGTCCCTGCCACGCCGCGATGTCGATCGACGCCGGATCGCGATAGCCGAGATTGATCCGGCGGCACATCGCCTCCGGAATTCCCGTGGCGAGCGTGACCGTGACGCGCGGTGTCTCCACGCCGGTCCCCGCGTCATACTTTCCGAGTCCCTTCACGTGCGTCGAGTGCGCGAGCACGCCACCGGGATACTGCGCGAACCGCTCCGGCTGCGCCGTGAAGTAGTCGCGGCAGTGGTAGCCCACCTCCTCGATGATCTTCCCGTGCGTGACGCTCACCTCGCGGATGTGCGGCGCATGGATGATGACCTCGCCGCCGTCGGCCACCGCAGGCTCGATCTTGTACATGCCCTTGCCCGCGGTCCACACGTCGGCGTACATCGTCGGCATCACCGAGATCACCGTCTTCATCGGCGCGTCGAGCCACACGATATGCCGTTGCGACGACAGCGCGGACGCATGCTCCCACGCCGTGCGGGCATCGGCGCAGTACAGCCCGGCGATGCCGTCCTTGGTCACCACCAGCGCGAAGCACGTCGTGGGCACCGTGACCATCGCTGCCGCGCGATCGATCACCGCGCGCACGGGCGTGTAGCCGGAGCCGATCACCTCGTAGTTGGTGATGAGGGCGCCGAGCCAGTGCGTGAAATTGATGACGTCCGCGGCCGCGATGCCCGGGAAGAAGTATTTGTTGCCGCCGGAGAAGCCCACGACCTCGTGCGGGAACACCGGCCCCAGGATCACGATCTGGTCGTAGTCGAAGATGCGCCGGTTGAGCGCCACCGGCACGTCCTGGTCGAGGCGCCCGCCGGAGAGCGTGCGGATCTCGCTCGCGGGGATGGTGCCGATGCTGCGGAACGTGGCGGGATCGCTCCACTCGTGGTTGAACACGCGCGAGCCGTTCGCGACACCTTTCTCCAAGCCATCCACCACGGCAAAGCCCAGGTGCTCCGACAGCGCGGCATCGCTCATCGGCTGGTGCGTGCCGAGTGCCACCAGGAAGTCGACGGCCGCGGCGCGGCCGCGCAACGACGTGCGCACCAGCGAGGCCATCTGCGCCAGCGGCATCGTGCGCGTGCCGTCGGGCACGATGAAGAGAAAGCGCTTGCCTTCGGGCGCAAGCGCGTCGAGCGCCTCGCCCGTGATCTCGCCGACCTCGCTTGCCGTGAGGTAGCGGTCGACATGACCGGCGCCGATCATCGTCATGAGACCGTCCCCGGGCATTGGACTACCGCGATCATGGCCGGATGTAAGCCCAGCCCTGCTGCTGCTTGCGCATGAGCTCGACCACGCCCGACGACACGTAGCCGACCTTGGGCAGCATGTCGTCCTTTGCGAGCTTTTGCCCGCGCATGGTGTTCTCGCAGGCCACGACCGTAACACCCGCGCCCAGCGCCTCGCCGATGCGGTTGGCCACCGCGGAGTCGGCCTTCAGCATGCCGATGCCGGGCCCGTAGGCGACGAGCTCGATGTCGATGTTGGCGGCGCCCACGTCCGCCTGCAGGTTGCGCGCATTGTTGAGCGCGAGGTTCCATTTCGCAGGATCGGATTCGCTCACCTGGATGACGACCTGCGCGCGTTGTGCCGCCTGCGCGCCGTGGTGGGGATGCTGGGCCTGGACGGGAACGGTCATGAGGCCGGCGGCGAGCGCGAATGCCCACGCCGACACTGCGTGCTTGACGAACATGTGGAGAGATCCTCGTGAGCGCGGCAACCCGCGTGCATGATTGTAGCGCCGCGCTTGCCGGCCGGGCCGCCGTGGACGTCACCCGTCGACGGCGGCGGCGTTGCAGTAGAATGACCTCCGGCCGGGTGCTTGCGCCCGGTTCACTTTTCACTCGCCGCCACTTCCGCCTTGATCGTTCCTGCAGCTCGCTGCCTCGCGTGGTGCGCGCGCGCCTGTCCCGCGCTGTTCGCCGCCATCGCGCTCGCCGCGGGCGCGCACGCCGTCTCCGCGCAACCCGTCGACGGGCGCCTGCCGCGCGACGTGACGCCGCTGCGCTACGACGCGCGGCTCGTGGTCGACCCGGCGCAGGCCACCTTCACCGGCACGGTCGACATGGCCGTGCGCACGAGCGCCGTCACCGACACGGTGTGGCTCAATGCGCGCCGCCTCGACGTGCAGTCCGCCACGGCCACCGTCGCCGGCACGGTGGAAGATGCCGTCGTCAGCGTCGTGAGCGACGACGTGATCGCGCTGCGCTTCGTCCGTCCGCTGGCGGCGGGCGAGGTGACGCTGACGCTCGCCTGGCGCGGCACGATGGACAGCAAGGGCGGCGTGGGCCTCTTCCGCCAGAAGGAGGGTGAGCACTGGTACGCGATCACGCAGCTCGAGCCGATGGACGCCCGCCGGGTGCTGCCGTGCTTCGACGAGCCGGATCGCAAGGCCGTATGGCGCCTCACGCTCGTGGTCCCGGCGGCGATGCGCGCCTTCGCCAACATGCCCGTGGACAAGGAGCGTTCGCTCGGCAACGGGCAACGCGAGGTCGCCTTCCAGGCCACGCCGCCCTTGCCTTCGTATCTCGTCGCCTTCGCCGTGGGCGCATTCGACGTCGTCGACGCCGGCCGCGCGGGGCGCAACGACACGCCGATCTCGATCATCACCCCGAAGGGCCGCGCCGCGGAGGCCGCCTACGCGGCAAAGCACACCGGGGCGATCCTCGCCGCCACCGAGCGCTACTTCGGGCAGGCGTATCCGTTTCCCAAGCTCGATCTTCTCGCGTACCCCAAGTCGACGTTCGGCGGCGCGATGGAGAATCCCGGACTCGTGACCTACACGTCGCGCCTGCTGCTGGCCAGGCCCGAGGAGATCTCGCCCTTCTTCGAGCAATATTTCACCGGCGTGACCGCGCACGAGATCGCGCACATGTGGTTCGGCAACTACGTGACGCCCGCGTGGTGGAACGACCTGTGGTTGAACGAGTCCTTCGCCTCGTGGCTCGGTACCAAGGTCGTCGACGAGCTGCGCCCCGACTGGCCGTCGGGCTGGCGCTCGCGCCAGCGCAGCAAGGCGCTCGAGCTCGACCGCATCGCCGCCGCGCGTGCCCTGCGCCAGCCGGTGACGGGCTACGACGACGTGCGCGGCGCCTTCGACGCCATCACCTATGCCAAGGGCGAGACGCTGCTGGCGATGTTCGAGCAGTGGCTGGGTCCGGACAAGTTCCGCGACGGCGTGCGCCGCTACATGGCGAAGTACGCGTGGGGCAATGCCACCGCCGACGACTTCTTCACCGTGATCGGGACCGTCGACGACGCGCTCGTCCCCGCCTTCCGCGGCTTCGCCGATCGTCCCGGCGTGCCGCTGCTCGACGTGGCGCTCGACTGCTCGAACGCTCCGTCGCTCGTGCTCACGCAACAGCGCTTCGTGCCCGCCGGCGCCGCCTCGCCGGACGCGTCCCCGGCCGTGCCGTCGGCACCGGCTGCATCCACATCGGTGGCGTCCGCGACCGCACACGAGACCTGGACCTTCCCCGCCTGCTTCGACATGGGCGAGGGCGGCACCCGCGCTCGCCAGGTCTGCACCGTCGTGCGCGGCGTGCGCGAGGTCGTCCCGCTCGGGGGTACCTGCCCGCAATGGGTGGTGGCCAATCGCAGCGGCATCGGTTACTACCTGCCGCGGCTGTCGCCGGCGCTGTACGCCGCCTTGCCCAGGGCGGACCGCGTGCTCACCGGCAGCGACTACGAACCCTTCCTCGCCGACGCCGACCTGCTCGCGCGAAGCGGCGCGCTCGACTACCCGCAGGTGCTCACCATCGCCGCCCGCCAGGGCGCCGCTCCCGACCCGCGCGTGGCCCGCCGTGCCTACGAGATCGCGGCCGAGGTGCCGCAGGGCGTGTTCGACGCCGACGGCGAGGCGCGCTACGCCGCGTGGATCCGGCGATACTTCGGCGATCGCGCCCGCACGCTGGGCTGGCTGCCGCGCCAGGGCGAGCCGCCCGATGTACAGCGGTTCCGCGACGAGGCCGTCCCGTTCGTGGCCATCCGCGGGCAGGACGCGCCGCTCGCCCGCAAGGCGCAGCAGCACGTGCAGCGCTGGCTCGGGCATCGCAGCGCGATTCCTCCCGTGTCGCGCCGCACACTGCTGGTGGTGGCCACGAGCACGGCGGGAGCCGACGGTCCCAAGCTCTTCGATGCGCTCGTGGCCGTCGCGCGCACGAGCAAGGATCCCAACGAGCGCGAAGACATCTACATCGCCCTGGGCGCCTTCCGCGATCCCGTCACGCAGCCACGGGCGCTCGCCCTGATGCTCGCGCCGGGCGACGCCGGGCGCTTCGCCTCCGGCCTCCTGCGCCAGGCGCTCGAGGACGACGCCACCCGCTACGCGACCCTGCAATGGCTGCGCGGCAATGCGGACGCGCTCGCCGCGACCACGCCGCCCGAGGCGCAGGGCGTGTGGGCGACGTGGGCCGGCGGCGCCTGCACGCAACGCGAGCGCGCTGCCTTCGTCGAGGTATTCGAGCAGCGGAGCGCCACCACCGATGCCGGTCCGCGCCAGTATCGCCAGGCACTCGAGCGCATCGATGCCTGCCTTGCCATGCGCCGCGCGCAACAGGGGCCGCTCGCCGCCTTCGTGGCGGTGAAGCGATGACCCGCGCCGCCGTGCACATCCCCTCGTCCGCGATCCTGATGATCGTGGGCGCGGTGGCGTGCTTCTCGGTGTCCGACACGATCATCAAGTGGCTCGCGGCGAAATACCCCATCCCGCTCCTCGTGTGGGCGCGCTGGGGGGCGCAGGTCCTCGCGATGCTGGTGTGGCTCGCGCCCAGCATGGGGCTGCGCATGGTGCATACGCGGCAACTGCCGATGCAGCTCGTGCGCGGCGTGCTGCTCATCGGCTCGTCGCTCTTCTTCATGTCGTCGCTGCGCTACCTGCCGCTCGCGAGCGCCACGGCGCTGAACTACCTGACGCCCACGCTCGTGATCGTGCTGGCGATCCTGTTCCTGGGCGAGCGGCTCACCCGCCCGCGCCTCGGCTTCGTGGTCGCGGGCCTGACCGGCATGCTGATGATCGTGCGGCCGGGCGCCGAGATCTTCCAGGGGGCGTCGCTCCTGGCGCTGTGCTCGGCCGCCTGCTACGCCGTGTACCAGGTGACCACGCGGATGCTCGCCGGCGAGGATCCGCGCGTGACGCTCTTCTATCCCGCGCTGGTCGGTGTCGCCATCATGACGCTGGTGTGGCCGTGGTTCGGATCGGCCATCGACGTGGCGTGGGTCGACGTGGGCCTGATGCTCGCCATCGGGGTCCTCGGCACTACCGGTCACTTCCTGCTGATACTTGCCTTCCAGAGCGGCCCCGCCTCGGGATTGACGCCGTTCACCTACGTGCACCTCGTTTTCGCTACGATGCTGGGCTGGCTCGCCTTCGGCGACCTGCCGGATGCGCTCACCTTCGCCGGCATGGCGCTCATCGCGGGCAGCGGATTGCTGCTCACCTGGCACGAGCGGCGGCGCTCGCTGATCGCAGCCGCGGAACCTACTGCCGTCGACTGACCTCACATAACGACTTCAAGGAGAAAACGCATGGACAAGCCCCGCATCGGATTCGTGGGCCTCGGCCTCATGGGCCACGGCATGGCGAAGAACCTCGTCACCAAGGGCTTTCCGCTCACCGTGCGCGCCAATCGCAACCGCAAGCCGCTCGAGGACATCCTCGCGGCCGGGGCGAAGGAGGTGAAGACGAATGCCGAGCTCGCCAGGGGCAACGACATCGTCTTCCTGTGCGTGACCGGCGCGCCGCAGGTGGAGGAGATCATCAACGGTCCCGACGGCATCGCAGCGGTGGCGCACGAGGGACTCATCGTGGTGGACACCTCCACGAGCGAGCCCGCCACCACGAACAAGATGCGCGAGGAGCTCGCGAAGAAGGGCGTGCTCTTCGTGGACGCGCCGCTCGCGCGCACGCCGGTGGAAGCCGAGCTCGGCAAGCTCAACATCATGGTGGGCGCCGACGATGCGACCTTCGAGAAGCTCACGCCCGTGCTGCACGCCTTCGCCGAGAACGTGATCCATGCCGGGCCCGCGGGCCACGGCATCATCTTGAAGCTCATCAACAACTTCATCGCGCAGGCGATCGCCACGGCCACCGCCGAGGCGTGCGCGGCGGCCGCGAAGTCGGGCCTGTCGCTGGCCAAGCTCCACCAGGTGATCTCGGCCGGTGGCGTGAACTCCGGCGTCTTCCAGATGATCGTGGGCAAGATGCTCGAGAACAAGGGCGATCTCGGCGGCATGAAGTTCACCATCGACAATGCGATGAAGGACCTGCGCTACTACACGCACTTCGCCGAGTCGCTGCCGGTGTCCGCGATCGTGGGCGAGGCCGTGCACCAGAGCCTCGTGAATGCGAGCCTCATGGGCTTCGGCGACAGGTTCGTGCCGTCGCTCATCGAGGCGCAGGAGAAGCTCAACGGCATCAGGATCGTGCCCAAGGGCTGACCCGCGCAGGTGGATAACGCCAGGACTCACGCACGGAAGAACGCCGCATGAAGCTCCTCGTCCTCGGTGGCACGCGCTTCCTGGGCCGGCATCTCGTGGATGCCGCGCTCGCCCGTGGCGACGAGGTCACCGTGTTCACCCGCGGCAAGCAGCCGGATCACTGGGGCGGGCGGGTCGCGTCCCTCGTGGGGAATCGCGATCCGCGCCAGGCGCCGGGACTCGCTGCGCTCACCACCGGCGAGTGGGATGCCGTGGTGGACACGAGCGGCTATGTCCCGCGCGTGGTGCGTGCGTCGGCCGAGCTCCTCGAACGGCGCGTGGGGCGCTATCTGTTCGTATCGTCGATCTCGGTGTTCACCGATGCGAGTCGCGCGGGGCTCACCGAGCACGATCCCGTGGGCGTGCTCGAGGATCCGCACACCGAGGAGATCGGCAAGTTCTACGGCCCGCTCAAGGCGGCGTGCGAGCGCGTGGTCAGCGAGGTGTTCGGGGCCCGCGGCGCGAACGTCCGCCCCGGGCTCATCGTGGGGCCGCACGATCCCACCGATCGCTTCGGGTACTGGGTCGCGCGCTTCGTGCATCCCGGGCTCCTCGGCGCACGTGCGCCGGACGCCGTGGTGCCCGATCCGCCGGCGCGGCCGATCCAGCTGATCGATGCGCGCGATCTCGCGGCGTTCATGCTCACGCTGCTCGACACGAGCCTTGCAGGCACCTACAACGCCACGAGCCCCGCCGGCCAGTGGACCTTTGCCGATCTCGTCGCGGCACTCGCGGCCGCGGGTGGCGCGGATGCGCCGCGGGCGAAGTGGGTCGACGAGAGCGTGCTCGTGGAGCACAAGGTGGAGCCGTGGACCGGCCTGCCGCTGTGGATCCCCTCCTCGTTCGCCAGCGAGGCCGGCTTCATGCAGATCGACTGCACCAAGGCTGCGCGCGCGGGTCTCGCCACGCGGCCGCTGGTGGCGACGATCGCGGATACCGCGGCATGGCTCGCGCAACGCGACAACAGCGGTGCCTGGCGCGACGTGCTCACCGACGATGCCGAGCGCCTGGTCGTGACCGCCGCGGCCGCAGGCCGGCTCCTGCACTGACGCTGCACCGCGCGCGGCACGCGCCTTTCCGTACCCCTGTCACTTCCCATTGCCGTCCTGATCGCCCTCATGACCCCTGCCGACGCCGCCGCCTACCTCGAATTCGCCCATGACATGGCGGTGGCCGCGGGCGAGGCCATCCTCCCGCATTTCCGCAATGCGCTCGCGGTGGAGGACAAGCGCAACTTCATGGGCTACGACCCGGTCACGGTGGCCGACCGCGCCGCCGAGACCGTCATCCGGGCGGCGATCAGGGCGCGTCATCCCGACCATGGCATCTTCGGCGAGGAGCATGGGCGCGAGGCGGGCACGTCGCCGCTTACCTGGGTGATCGATCCCATCGACGGCACCAAGAGCTTCATCCTGGGGCAGCTGCACTGGGGCGTGCTCATCGCGCTGCACGACGGCGCGCGGCCGGTGCTGGGGGTGACCTACCAACCCTTCGTGGGCGAAAGCTTCCTGGGCATCGCCGGGGGCACGGCGCAGTGGCGCCGGGGTCACGAGTCGCGGCGCCTGCGCACGCGGGCCTGCGCCCGCGGCGAAGATGCCTGGGTCATCACCACCGATCCGCGCCAGTTCGTGACGCCGGCTGAAAAGGCCGCGCTCGCCGCCGTGGCCGACGGCGCCCGCTTCCTCCGCTACGGCGGCGATTGCTACTGCTACACCCAGCTCGCGATGGGCCTGGTGGACGTCGTCATCGAGAACGGCCTGCAGCCGTACGACGTGCAGGCGCTCATCCCGCTGGTGGAGGCGGCCGGCGGCGTGATGACCGACTGGCAGGGCGGGCCGTGCGACCAGGGTGGCGCCGTGCTGGCCTGCGGGGACCCGTCCCTGCATCGGGTCCTGCTCCAACGCCTGTCGGCGCAGGGCCCGCGCACATAGGCCGGGCGGCCTCGCGCCGCGGGGGCACTTGACCCGGAACGCCCCCCGGGTATAAACGTTTCTGTTGCCGTCGCGCGTGGCCTGCCCAAGGTTTCGCCGCGACGCGCGGTCCTGCATGCCTTGCAAATTGCCCCTGGCGGACGCAAATCCTCCATTCCAAGGCCCGTAATTGGTGCGCGAAACGCGCCGTCGTGTTACATTTGGCGGTGCAACACACAGGTAGATGTCAGTGCTCACTCCTCTGGGATTCTCGCTTCTGCGCCAGCTTTCCGATGGCGCCTTCCACTCCGGTGAAGACCTCGCCGCCACGGTGGGGCTCACGCGCGCCCGCGTCTCCCAACTCCTGAAGCAGGCCGAGACCGCCGGGCTCTCGCTCGAGCGCGTGCGCGGGCTGGGGTACCGGCTGACCGCCACGCCCGACTTCCTCGATGCGGAGGAAGTCCGCCGCAAGCTGGCCGAGCTCGCGGCCAAGGGCCCCGCCTTCCCGCCCCTCGAAATCGAGGTGGTCGACCAGATCGGCTCCACGTCGACCGAGCTCCTCCGCCGCTCGCAGCGCCGGGACATCCACGGCGCGGTGCTCGCCGCCGAATGGCAAAGCGCCGGCCGCGGCCGGCGCGGCAAGGCCTGGACCGCCGTCGCCGGCGGCAGCCTCACGTTCTCCATCGGCTGGCGCTACGAGCAGGGCGCGGGCTATCTCGCCGGGCTGTCCCTCGCCGTGGGCGTGGCCGTGGTCAAGGCGCTCGAAGCCGAGGGCCTGGCCGGGGTCGAGCTCAAGTGGCCCAACGACCTCGTCTACAAGCACCTGAAGGTCGGCGGCATCCTCGTCGAGCTCAATGGCGATGCACTGGGTCCGTCCACGGTGGTGGTGGGCGTGGGGCTCAACGTGCGCCTGCCGGTCGAGATCCGCCGCAACATCGAGCAGCCGGTGAGCGACCTCACCACGGTGGCGGGACGCGGCGCCCCGGCCATCGATCGCAATCACCTGCTCGCGCGGCTCGCCGCGCAGCTCGCCTCCACCCTCGATGCCTACTCGCGCACGGGATTCCCGGCGTTCGCCGCCGAGTGGCAGCGGCGCCATGCCTACCAGGGCAAGCCGGTGAAGCTCCTGCTGCCCGATGGCGCGAGCGTGAAGGGCACCGTGGCCGGTGTCGACAGCACGGGCGCCCTCGTGCTGGCCGACGGCCCCCGGCGCGCGCGCTTCCTCTCCGGCGAGATCTCGCTGCGGCGCGTCTGACGGCGCGTCGCGGCGCGTTTCGGTCCATCCCGCACGCGGCAAGCACCGTCGCTCGTCGGCCATCGTGGCCGGCCGGGCATGCCTTCGTGGATAATCGCTAGCGCCGCCACGCGCGCTGGCGCTTCCTGCCGCCGGCGGGCCGGTTGCGTCTGAAAAGCCATGCGCATCGTCATCGTCCTGCTCCTCCTCGCCAACGCGACGCTCTTTGCGTACACGTGGCTCGATACGGGCAATGGCGAGGCGATCCTGCTGCAGGACCAGATCCAGCCCGACAAGATCAAGCTCCTGTCGCCGCAGCAGGTGGCAGCGCTCGGGCCCGCCAAGGTGGCAGCGCTTGCCGACGTGTGCGTGGAGTGGGGGCCGTTCTCCGATCCCGAGCGTGCGCGCGCGCTGGCCGACCTCGAGCCGCTTGCGCTCGGCCGTCTCGTGTCGCAGCGGCGAGTGGAATTCGACGGCGGCTACGCGATCAGCGCGGGGCCGTTTCCCACCCGTCCGGCAGCGGAAGCCCGCGTGGCGGAGCTGCGCAAGCTCGGCGTGAAGGAGCTTGCCGTGGCGGAAGGGCGCGGCCAGTTCGTGGTGACGTTCGGCACGTTCCGCTCCGAGGTTGCCGCCACGGCGTATGCCGACGAGCTGGCGCGGCTCGGCGTGACCACTGCCAGGATCGAGCGCCGCGCGCAGCCGGTCACGCAGACCTTGCTGGTGATCCGCGATCCGCAGCAGCCCGTGGTGGCGCGCCTGCGCGAGCTCACGGCGCAGTACGCGGGCAGCGACCTGCGCACCACCGCGTGCGAGCGCGCAAGCTGACCCCACGGCGATGCCGCTGACGGCCGCTGACAAGGAGGCGATCGGCTCGCGCGTGACGGCGCTCGAGCGTGCGCTCGGCATCGAGATCGTGACCATCGTCACGACCAAGTCCGACGAATATCCCGAGATCGTGTGGAAGGCCTTTGCCTTCGGTGCCGTCTTCACCGCGCTTTTCGTGGTGATCGGCGACGTGCTCCGGCCCGACTGGGTCACCGGCGCGCAGCTTTTCACGTCGATCGTGGCCGTGCTCGCGGTGGGAGCGCTGTGCGCGCTCGGCGCCGTCTACGTGCCCGCCTTCGCCCGGCTCTTCCTGCGCCAGTCGCGTGCTGCCGTGGAGGTCGCCCAATATGCGAACGACCAGTTCATGGCGCGCGAGCTCTTCGCCACCCCCGGGCGCAATGCGCTGCTCGTGGTGGTGAGCATGCTCGAGCATCGCGTGGTGATCCTGCCCGACAAGGGCCTGCGCGCGCACGTCACGCCAGGGGATTGGGACGCGGTGATCGCACGCATGACGCAGCGCCTGGCGGCCGGCGCCACCGGCGAGGCATTGCTCGCCGGCCTCGATGCGGTGGAAGCGCTCCTGCGCGGCAAGTCACTCGTGCGCGGACCGGCGAACCTCTTCGCCGATACGCCGAGCGTGGACGGCGAGCCGTGATGCGCGCGAGGCATTGCGGCGCTGCCGCATGGCGGTGGTGGCTCGTCGTGCCCTCGCTCGCGCTTTCGCTCGCGGCCCTGCCGGCGCTCGCGGCCGACGTGCCCTTCCTCTCCGGACGCGTGGTGGACGATGCCGAGATCCTCTCGCCGCAGGTGCGCGAGCGCATCACGGCGCTGGTGAAGGCGCACGAGGACAAGACCACCGACCAGGTCGTGGTGCTCACCGTGCCCACGATGGACGGCAAGAGCGTGGAGGAATACGCCAGCGACGTGTTCGCCACCTGGAAGCTCGGGCAGAAAGGCAAGGACAACGGCGTGCTCGTGGTGGTGGCGCCGCAGGATCGCAAGATGCGCATCGAGGTGGGCTACGGGCTCGAGGGCACGCTCACCGATGCGATCGCGAGCCGCATCATCCGCAACGAGATGACGCCGAAGTTCAAGAACAACGACTACAACGGCGGCATCGAGGGCGGCGTCACCGCGATCGTGTCGGTGCTGCAGGGCGGCGCCGCGCCGGCGGACGCGTCGTCGTCTTCGGGCAAGGGATTCAGGTTCGACGTGTCGGGCATCGAGGAGCCCGACCTGCCGCCGTGGCCGATGCGCATCCTGCTCGGCTGCTTCATCTTCGGCATCATCGGCCTCTTCACGTTCATCGGGATCGTCACGCCGGGCGTGGGCTGGTTCCTCTACTTCTTCCTCATTCCGTTCTGGGCGATGTTCCCGATCGTGATCCTGGGGGTGAAGGGGGCGCTGGTGCTGCTCGTGATCTACCTCGTGGGATTTCCCGTCGCGAAGATCATCCTGTCCAGGACGCCCGCCTACCAGAAGGCGAAGCAGGATCTGAAGACCAAGGGCAAGGCCACCATCGGCGGCTTCACCGTGGGCGGCAGCAGCGGGTCGTCGTGGTCGTCGGGCGGATCGTCGTCGGGAGGATTTTCCGGCGGGGGCGGCAGCTCGGGCGGGGGTGGGAGCTCGGGGAGCTGGTAGCGTGCGTCACGCGGGGGTGGCGCCTCGCGCGGTGATGGCGAAGGCGCCGGGATCCTCTCGCTCGCGCGGAGACGGCAGCACGCGAACGTCCACGAATTCCGCGGCCTCCAGCAGCGCGACGGCTTCCGCGGGCTCGTACCACGTGCTTCGCACCGCTTCGTGCTCCTCGGCGAGCGATTGCGTGCCGCGCCGTTGCGTGTAGCGTCCTGCGGCGTGCGCGAGACGCGCGTCCGGGGTCCACGCGGTCTCGGAGCGCAGCGTGATGCGCGTGCCGTCGGGCAGGCTCGCGGTGCGCACCTCGACGAGCGGCGCCGCGAGGTTCTGCCGGGCTGCGGGCGGGACGTGGAAGTCGACCACAACGATCGCCGGTTCCACGAGGTGCATCCGCAAGCGCACGAGCGTGCTCGCCGCGGCAGCGGGATCGGTGAGGCACTGCAAGGCGCCTCCGGCGACCAATGCGCCGGCGTAGCGGAACGGCAGGTTGAGGTCGGCGACGTCCTGGCGGAAGAGCGAGCTCTCGGCCCCTTCCGCCGCGAGACGGGCTTCGCAGCGCGCGAGCATCGCGGCAGAGGCGTCCACGCCGTGCATCTTGCCACCGCGCACGATCCACGGGACGAGCACGCGGCCGGTGCCGCACATGCAATCCAGGAGCAGGGCATCGGGAGGCAATGCCCGCGCATAGGTGTCGAGCTCGGGCGCGGAGGCGAAACCCTGCACCGCCTCGTGGAAGAGCGCGGCGAGTGGCCCGAACGCCATGGCCGTTACGCTCGCCTCCCCCCGAGGGGGCGCGCGCCTCGGGACGGTCCTTCGCCGCTCGTTAGAGCTGCTCCCAAGGCAGGCCTTCCTTGCGCCACCCGGCACGCGTGCCGCGATGATGGCCTTCGTCGAGCGGGCCCTCGAAGCCGTCCTGCACGTTGTAGACCTCGGAGAAGCCGGCCTTCTCGAGGGCGAGGCCCGCGTCCACCGAGCGGTGGCCGCTGCGGCAGATGAGAACCACGGGGCGGTTCATGCTCGCCACCTTCTTCACCTGTCCGACGAAGTGCGGATTGATCTCCCAGTCGGGGCCGTCGTTCCAGGCGACGTGCTGCGAGCCCACGGGATGGCCCACGAAGAAGTACTCCATCTCGCTGCGGCAGTCGATGAGGACCGCCTGCGGGTTGGAGGACAGGAACTCGTGCGCTTCGCGCGGCTTCAGGTGCTTCATGATGATGGAAAGAGTAGCACGCCCCTCGCCCGGGTACCGGACGCGACGTTATATCGATATGCCCCTGCGGCACTCCAGGGCGCGGCCCGGCCGCCATGGTGCCGGATGATAAAATCGAAGCCCTCCGAAGGATCGCTGCAAATGCAACCCGATCGCACCGCCCTGCTCGTTCGCCTCCTCCGCCAGCGCATCCTCGTGATGGACGGCGCGATGGGCACGATGCTGCAGCAGTGCAAGCTCACGCCTGCCGACTTCCGCGGCGCCTTCCACGACCACGCGCACGAGCTCGCCGGCGACAACGACCTGCTCGTGCTCACGAAGCCGGAAGTGGTGCGCCAGGTGCACGAGCAATACCTCGAGGCCGGTGCCGACATCCTCGAGACCAATACCTTCAGCGCGACCGCCATCGCGCAGGCCGACTACGGCATGCAGGGCGAGGTCCACGCGATGAACGTGGCCGCGGCGCGCATCGCGCGCGAGGCCGCCGATGCGTGGACGGCGCGCACGCCCGACAAGCCGCGCTTCGTCGCCGGCGCGCTCGGCCCGACCAATCGCACCGCGTCCATCTCGCCCGACGTGAACGATCCCGGCGCGCGCAACGTGACCTGGGACGAGCTCGTGGCCACCTACCTCGAAGCGATCGCGGGGCTCGTGGAGGGCGGGGCCGACATCCTGCTCGTCGAGACGATCTTCGACACGCTCAACGCCAAGGCGGCGCTCTTCGCCATCGAGTCGTTCTTCGAGAAGGCGGGGCGGCGCCTGCCGGTGATCGTGTCGGGCACCATCACCGATGCCTCGGGACGCACGCTGTCGGGGCAAACGCCCGAGGCATTCTGGAATGCCGTGCGGCACGTGAAGCCGCTGGCGGTGGGCTTGAACTGCGCCCTCGGCGCGGCGCTCATGCGGCCCTACATCGAGGAGATCGCACGGGTGGCCGACACGTTCATCTCCTGCTATCCGAATGCGGGCCTGCCCAATCCGATGTCCGAGACGGGCTACGACGAGACGCCGGAGCAAACGTCGGCGCTGCTGGCCGATTTTGCGCACAGCGGCTTCGTGAACATCGTGGGCGGCTGTTGCGGCACCACGCCCGCACACATCAGGGCGATCGCGGAGGCCGTGGCCACGCTGCCGCCGCGCGAGATACCGCAGGAGCAGGAGGCGGAGCTCGTCGCGTGATGCGTCCCATGTCGCGCCCTGCCAGGCAGGCTCCCGTCGCGATGCCTTCCTGATTCACCCCGTGGCGCGGTCCCGATCGGGCCGCGACCTCTCTCGCCGATACGTCCCCAGTCCATGTCCCGCGTGATGCGCCTTGCCGGCCTCGAGCCGCTTTTGATCGGTAACGACTCGCTGTTCGTCAACGTGGGCGAGCGCACGAACGTCACCGGCTCCAAGGCCTTCGCGCGCCTGATCCTGGGCGGCGATTTCGCGGCGGCCGTGGACGTTGCGCGCCAGCAGGTGGCGGCGGGCGCGCAGATCATCGACGTCAACATGGACGAGGCGATGCTCGACTCGAAGGCGGCGATGGTGCGCTTCCTGAACCTCGTGGCCACCGAGCCCGACATCGCGCGCGTGCCGGTGATGATCGATTCCTCCCGGTGGGAGGTGATCGAGGCGGGGCTGAAGTGCGTGCAGGGCAAGCCGATCGTCAACTCGATCTCGCTCAAGGAAGGTGAGGAAGCCTTCCTGCGCCAGGCGACCCTCGTGCAGCGCTACGGCGCCGCGGTGGTGGTGATGGCCTTCGACGAGAAAGGGCAGGCCGACACCTTCGAGCGCAAGACGGGCATCTGCCGGCGCAGCTACGACCTCCTCGTGGACAAGGTCGGCTTCGCCCCCGAGGACATCGTCTTCGATCCCAACGTATTCGCCATCGCCACCGGCATCGAGGAGCACAACAACTACGCGGTGGACTTCATCGACGCCACGCGCTGGATCCGCGAGCACCTGCCGCACGCCAAGGTATCCGGCGGAATCAGCAACGTGAGCTTCAGCTTCCGCGGCAACGATCCGGTGCGCGAGGCGATCCACACGGTGTTCCTGTATCACGCGATCCGCGCGGGGCTCACGATGGGCATCGTCAACGCGGGCCAGCTCGGCGTGTACAGCGAGCTCGACCCGGAGCTGCGCGAGCGCGTGGAGGACGTGGTGCAGAACCGCCGCGCGGATGCCACCGAGCGCCTCGTGACGTTCGCCGAGACGGTCAAGGCGCAGGGCAAGGTGGTCACCGAGGATCTCGCGTGGCGCGCCGGCACCGTGGAGGAGCGCCTGTCGCACGCGCTGGTGAAAGGCATCACGACCTACATCATCGACGACACGGAGGAGGCGCGGCAGAACTATCCGCGGCCGATCCAGGTGATCGAGGGCCCGCTGATGGCGGGCATGGGCGTGGTGGGCGACCTCTTCGGCGCGGGCAAGATGTTCCTGCCGCAGGTGGTGAAGTCGGCCCGGGTGATGAAGCAGGCGGTAGGCCACCTGATCCCGTTCATCGAGGCGGAGAAGCTGGCCTCGGGCCTCGCCGGCAAGCCCAAGGGCACGATCGTGATGGCCACGGTGAAGGGCGACGTCCACGACATCGGCAAGAACATCGTGGGTGTCGTGCTCCAGTGCAACAACTTCGACGTGATCGACCTCGGCGTGATGGTGCCCGCGCAGAAGATCCTCGACACGGCGCGCGACCGCGGTGCCGACATCGTGGGGCTGTCCGGCCTCATCACGCCGTCGCTCGAGGAGATGGCGCACGTCGCGCACGAGATGCAGCGCCTCGGCATGGAGCTGCCGCTGCTCATCGGCGGCGCCACCACGTCGCGCGTGCACACGGCGGTGAAGATCGCGCCCAACTACGGCGGCGTGACGGTGTATGTCCCCGATGCGTCGCGCGCGGTGGGGGTGGCGAGCAACCTGCTGTCGGACGACTTGCGCCGCGATTACGTCGCCGACGTGGCCGCCGACTACGAGAAGATCCGCGCGCAGCACGCCGGCAAGAAGGGGCCCAAGCTCGTCACGCTCGAGGGAGCGCGCGCGAATGGCTTCGTCACCGACTGGTCGCGCCACGCGCCGCCCGTGCCGCGCATGACGGGGCGGCGCGAATTCCGCAACGTGGACCTGGCAGAGCTCGTCCCCTTCCTCGACTGGGGGCCGTTCTTCCAGGCGTGGGAGCTGTCCGGACCCTTCCCCGCGATCCTCGACGATGCGATCGTGGGCGAAGCCGCGCGCAACGTCTACGCCGAGGGACGGGCGATGCTCGCGCGCATCGTCGCCGAGCGCTGGCTCACGGCGAGCGGCGTGATGGCGCTGTGGCCCGCGCGCGCGGCCGGCGACGACATCGAGATCTTCGCCGCGGGGGACGCCGCGCCGTCATTCACGTGGCGCAACCTGCGCCAGCAGAACGAGCGGCCGCCCGGCAAGGCCAACTTCTGCCTCGCCGATTTCGTGGCGCCCGCAAGCTCGGGACACCCGGACTGGATCGGCGGCTTCGCGGTGACCGCGGGCTTGGGCATCGAGCGCAAGCTCGCGCAGTTCGAGGCGGCGAAAGACGACTACAACGCGATCATGCTGAAGGCGCTCGCCGATCGCCTGGCCGAGGCCTTCGCGGAGTGGCTGCATGCGAAGGTGCGTCGCGAGTTGTGGGGCTACGTCCCCGACGAGGCCCTCGACAATGCGGCGCTGGTGCGCGAGGAGTATCGCGGGATCCGTCCCGCGCCGGGGTATCCCGCGTGCCCCGATCACGCGGCCAAGGCGGATCTGTTCACCGCCTTGCGCGCGGACGAGATCGGCATGACGCTCACCGAGAGCATGGCGATGCTGCCCACGGCGGCGGTGTCGGGGTTCTACCTCGCGCATCCCGATGCGCAGTACTTCGCGGTGGGGCGCATCGGGGCGGACCAGCTCGAGGACTTTGCGCGGCGGGCGGGAATCGGAGTGGACGAGGCGCGGCGGCGGCTGGCACCGAACCTGGGATGACGAGATGAACCCTCTCCTGCGAATGCTGTTCTAGTCGAACGACCCGAGGTAATCGCCCTTGCCCAGCGCCACGCCGTTGTGGCGCAGGATGTCGTAGGTGGTCGTCGCGTGGAAGTAGAAGTTCGGCAGCGCGAACTTCA
>CAZUGY010000003.1:33179-61569 GCA_964620265.1 uncultured Alcaligenaceae bacterium | reverse complement strand
TTGCGCGTGAGCTCCGCCGCACGCCTGAACTCCGCCGCCGCTTCGGCGTGCCGCCCGAGCTTCGCGAGAAAATCGCCGCGCACGCTCGGCAGGAGGTGATAGCCGCGCAGCGCCTTCTCGTCGCGCAGCGCATCGACGAGCGCCAGGCCCGCCTCCGGCCCGAAGGCCATCGCCACGGCCACGGCGCGATTGAGCTCGACCACGGGCGAGGGCACGACGGCCGCGAGCGCATCGTAGAGCGCCGCGATGCGCGGCCAGTCGGTGGCGGCAGCTTCGCGCGCCCGCGCATGGCAGGCCGCGATCGACGCCTGCAGCGCATAGGGCCCGAGCGCATCGCGTTGCGCCCCGGCCCGCGCCAGCGCCGCGAGGCCGCGGCGGATCAGGAGCTGGTCCCAGCGCGCGCGGTTCTGGTCGAGGAGGAGCACGGGCTCGCCGCTCGCATCGACGCGTGCCCGCAAGCGCGAGGCCTGGATCTCCATCAGCGCAACGAGGCCGTGCACTTCGGCCTCCTGCGGCACGAGCTCGGCCAGGATGCGGCCCAGGCGCAAGGCGTCCTCGCACAGCGCGGGACGCGTCCAGTGCTCCCCCGACGTCGCGGAGTACCCCTCGTTGAACACGAGATAGATCACCTCGAGCACCGACGCCAGCCGGTCCGCGAGCTCGCTCGCCCGCGGCACCTCGAACGGCACGCGCGCCTCGGCGAGCGTGCGCTTGGCGCGCACGATGCGCTGCGCGATCGTGGCCTCGGGCACGAGGAAGGCGCGGGCGATCTCGTCGGTGGTGAGGCCGCCCAGCAGCTTCAGCGTGAGCGCCACGCGCGCATCGGTGGACAGCACGGGATGGCACGCGGTGAACACGAGGCGCAACAGGTCGTCGCCGATGTCGTCCGCAAGATGGGCATCCACACGTGGCTGCGCATCCGCGAGGAGCGTCTCGATCTCCCACGTGAGCTCCGCTTCCTTCTCCGCGTGGAGCTTGCGCTGGCGGAGGCGGTCGAGCGCGCGATGCTTCGCGGTGGCCATGAGCCAGGCGCCAGGGTTGTCGGGAATGCCGCTCGCGGGCCAGGCTTCGAGCGCCGCCACCAGCGCGTCCTGCGCGAGCTCCTCGGCGGTGCCGACGTCGCGCACCATCCGCGCCACACCGGCGATGATGCGCGCCGATTCGATCCGGTAGATGGCCTCGACGGCCTCCAGTGCCCGGCGCGTGGCGGCGTCCGTCACGAGGGTCAGCCGCCCGGGCGCACCTGCATCGCAGGCAGGCCGCGCACGGCGTCGCGCACGGCCTGCGGAAAGTCGTCGACTTCCTGCACCTGGCGCACCTCGATGACCTCGTCGTCGCTCGCGGGGCAGCGCGAGGCCCACGCGATGGCCTCGTCGCGCGATTTCACGTCGATGAGCCAGTAGCCGCCCAGCACTTCCTTGGCCTCCGTGAACGGGCCATCGCGCACGCGCGCCTTGCCGCCTTCGAACGACACGCGCGCGCCCATCGACGGCGGGTGCAATCCGTCGAGCGCCAGCAGCACGCCCGCCTTCTGCAGCGACTCGTTGTAGCGCATCATCGCCGCGATGCGCGCGGCGTCCTCGGGCATCGTGCCCGGCGGCGCCGCGTCGTAGCCGGCCGGGATCATCAGCATCATGAAGCGCATCGTCGTTTCTCCTGGAGTGTCGATGTCATGGGAGTGCGCCTGTGCGTCCGCGCGTGTCGGCTTCTCCGGCGGGGCGGGGACGGGCACCTGGCGATGGGCCAGCGACAGGAGCCAGCGGCGTCCGAAGATCGCGCCCTGGCCGTCTGCTTGGCTGGCCGCATCGTGGCTCACGTCCCCCTCTCTAGGCCTGGACCAGCACCATCCAGCCCACGCCGAACTTGTCCGTGAGCATGCCGAACCTCGGCGAGAAGAAGGTCTTGATGAGCGGCTGCGTGACCGTGCCGCCGGCGGCGAGCGCCGCGAACGTGGTCTCGGCCTCGGCTTCCGACTTCGCGGCGAGCGCGAGCGTGAAGCCATCGAAGGCCGGCTTGCCGGAGCACATGCCGTCGGACAGCATGATCGTGCTGTCGCCGATCCTCATGCTTCCGTGCATGACCTTGTCAGCCGGTGGCGCGGGCTGGCCGGGCTGGGGAGCCTCCGGGCTCTCGCTGTAACGCATCAGCGCCGTGACTTCGGCGCCCACGGCGGATTTGTAGAAATCCATGGCCTCTTCGCAGCGGCCATCGAAGAAGAGGTAGGGCTCGACGTGCATGGATTGCTCCTGTGAAGTGGCGGTGACTAGCCGCGGGATTCCATCTGTGCGCGCAAGCGGTCTTCCTGCTCGCGCAGCTCGGGGGTGAACTCGGCGCCGAAATCGTCGGCTTCGAAGATCTGGCGGATCTCGATCTCCGACTCGCCTTCGGTGAACGGATTGGGACAGCGCTTGACCCACTCGATCGCCTCGGCGAGCGAGCCGATCTCCCAGATCCAGAAGCCGGCGATGAGCTCCTTGGTTTCGGAGAAGGGGCCGTCGATGACCGTGCGCCTGGGGCCGGCGAAGCGCACGCGCGCGCCCTTGCGGCTGGGATGCAGGCCTTCGCCCGCCTTCATGATGCCCGCCTCGACGAGCTCCTCGTTGTAGTGGCCCATGGCGGCCAGGAGCTTCTCGTCGGGCATCACGCCCGCTTCGGAGTCCTGGGTGGCTCGTACGATGACCATGAATCGCATGTTCGTCTCCTGGAATCGTGGGGTCGACGCGGCGCGCCACCCCGTTTGCGTCGGCGCGCGTTCGGCGCGCTCATGAGTACGACGAACGGGCGGCGCGGAATTCGACATTCTCGCGCGAAAATTTCGCGCACCCGCGTCAAGTCGTTGATTCGATGGGAGTGGGCCCCGGGGCCTGCGGGCGCGGCTGTCGTGCGCCCGGTACCCCATCCGTGCTCGACGCGCGGCTGTGCCGGACGGAGGCGTCCCGTCAGGCGGGCGCCGACCGCGCGGGCGTGGGCGCCGCCGCCCCTGCCTTGCGTGCCTTCATGAGCGGCAGGAGGAAGAGCACCGCGAGGCCTGCCACCGAGTCGAGCACGAGCGTGACGGGATAGCCCCACTTCACGAGGGCATTGCCCTGCCACCACGATGTGTAGCTGATCACGAGGTTCGACATCGCCATGTACGCGGTGAACTGCGTCGCCGCCACCGCGGGCACGGTGATGTCCATGAAGAGCGCCGAGCGCACGCCGTAGTACAGCCCCTGGAATACGTTGAAGGCGATCACCGCGATCCAGAAGGTGGCGAGCAGCGACGCATCCGGCACCGGACGTCCCGGTTGCGTCATGTCCACCGGCATGATCCAGCCCGCCTGCTGCATGGTCCAGGCGAGGTAGAGCGTGGGGACGATCGTGAGGAACACGAAGAACGCCAGCGTGCTGCGGCGGCCGAAGCGATCGGAGATCCACCCGCCGGCGACACATGCGAGCGCGAAGATCAGCGTCGACATGAGGTTCAACTGCGCCACCGCGTTGTCGTCCATGCCGAGCTCGACCGCGAGGTTCGACTGCAGCGCGAGGCTCAGCGCATACGCCCCGAAGGGCAGCAGCGAGGCGAGCACGCCCACGAATGCGGCGCGGGTGCCGGTGAACGCGCGCCACGCGTCGACGACGAAGCCCTTGAGGTCGGCGCCGGCCGCGGCGAGCGCGCTGCCGGCACGCACGGGCCGCGGCGGCCCGGCCGGCTCGCGCAGCGGCAGCACCACTAAGATCGTGACCGCGAGGATCGTGCCCGCCACGAAGAGATACGTCGACGAGAACGGCATCACCGCGGTGAGGAAGAGCACGCCGGAGCCGCCGATCGTCTGGCCCACGGACGCGCCCGCGAACATGAAGCCGTTCGCCACGCCGCGCTCGTGCTCGGGCAGCACGCTCACCGCGAGCGCGTCGATGGCCACGTCCTGCGTGGCCGCGAAGGCGTTGTGCAGGAAGATGATGGCGGTGAACAGCGAGAGCTGCGCGACGTAGTCGATCGGCATCGCGAGGATCAGCGTGGCCATCATGCCGAGCTGCGTCGCGAAGATCCACGTGCGGCGCCGTCCGAAGCGATCCGACGAGAAGGCATCGACGAACGGCCCCATCATCCACTTGAAGGCCCAGGGGAGGTACAGCGAGCCCACGAAGGCGCCGATCGCCACCGGCCCCAGGCCCTGGCGGCGCATCTGCGTGGCGATCGCCGTCGCGGTGAAGCCCAGCGGAATCCCCTCCGTGGTGTAGAGGAGAAAGAACGTGGTGAGCCGGCCCGCCCTGGTGGCGAGCAGATCGGGAAGGCGCATGGCGGGCCGGCGGGGAGCGGGGACCCGCGATTATTGCGTGGCCAGCTTCACTCCGGGCGGATTCCAGCGGCCGACGAGCACGTCTTCCTTCGGCCAGTACACGCGCATGATGAGGTTGAACGGACCCTTCGGCGAGGGCAGCCAGTTGGGCTCCATGTCGTCGCCCGGGGCGTCGGAGGCGATCACGATGTCGATCGAGCCGTCGGCGTTGGTCTTGAGCTTGTCGGTGCTGGCGACGTTGAAGCGGTTCTTCGCATTGGGTACGAACTTCTGCTCGTTGCTGTACAGGCTCAGCGACCAGAAGGCATCGGTGGGCGGCAGCGCATTGGCGGGCAGGTGCAGCACGTAGCGGTTGGCACCGTCGAGGCGCTTGCCGCCGCCGTCGAGGTAGGTGCTCATGAAGATCGCGTCCTCGGGGGCGTTCACGCCGATGCCGTTCCACGCCGCCACGGCGCGACGGCCGTAGTCGTTGCCCCAGCGTCCCTGCGCGCGGTCGATGCGCCAGCCGTGGCGGATGTCGGCGCCGCCCAAGCCCGTGGAGGCGCCCCGCACGGCGGCGACGGCCGTGCGGATGCCGTCCTCCAGGCTCTTCTGCTGCGCCGGATCGAGCTGCGTGGCATTGAACGGCTTGCCCGGCTCGATGCCGAGCTTCTTCATCTTGGCGACGATGTCGGCATCTTCCTTGGCGGGCGGATTGGCGGGCAGGAGCGCGGCGAGCCGCGAGAAGAAGCGCGTGGCATCCATCGCAACGACCTGGTCGCGCGGCGAGGTCTTCGTGTCGACGGCAGGGGTCGCGGCCACCGGCACCGGCGCCGGGGCGTTCTTGCCGCCCTTCTTCGCGCGCGTTGCCACGGCGCCTCCCGTGAGCTTGTACTGGTCCTGGAGCTTGACGGCGGCGGCGACATCGGCGCCGTCGTCCACTGCGGTGCGCGTGAAGATCCACGCGAGGTTCGTGGGCAGTTTCACTTCGGACGTGCCTTCGGGGACTTCACCCTTGAAGCCCGGACCCACCAGCGCGAACTTGCGCGTCTCGGTGCCGGTCGTCCGCTTGCCGATCGAGCCCGCGACATTGGTGTAGGCATCGAGCAGCGCCATGAGGTAGTAGCGCCCCTTGGTGTCGGGCACGGTGAGCACCACCGGGCCCTTGGACAGGTCGAGCCACGCGTGCGAGTACAGGAAGTCGGCATTGGGATTGCCCGCGCTCGACGCATCGGGGAGGCTGCGGTCATGCCGGAAGGCATTCATGCCCACGCCGGCCGTCTCCACCTCGCGCGTGACGTCGGTCAGCACGAGCGGGAAGCCCCACACCCAGATCTCGGAAGCGAGGCGCTTCTCCTCGGTGTCCGGTGACTGCGCGGCGGCGGGCGGCGGCGGCGGGGCGGCGGCCGCCGGCGCGGCTGCGGCAGGTGCGGCGGCGGTCTTGGTTGCGGGGGGCGTTTCCGGGCCGCAGGCGGCCAGTGCCAGGGTGAGCACGAAGGCGCAAGCGGCAGCAGCGTTCGCGGGGAACCGACGCGGGAGTGTCATGCTGGGAACCTCATGAGTGCGGTGGCGGTACGGGCCCGGAGGGATATGGTAGCGCTTGTCGTCGGCCACGGCTCACTTCGCCATGCGCAGCACGGCGGTGACGGGATGGTGATCGGAGGAGCGCACGACGATGGCCGCGGCGCTCGTCACCTCGAGGCCGCGCACGAGGATGTGGTCCACCTCGCGCCCCAGGAACCGCGAGCGCCCCGACGCGAACGGGATCGCCGTGAGCCCCAGCTTGCGGGCGACGCGATCGAGGGCTTCGAGCCGCTCGTCGGTCCAGGTGTTGAGGTCGCCGGCGAAGACGATGGGTCCGTCGTGGGTGGACAGCGCCTGTGCGATGCCGTCGAACTGCGCCTCGTATTCACCGAGCAGCAGCGAGAAGTTGATCGAGTGGACGTTGGCCACGGCCAGCGTGCGCGTGGTGCCGGCGATCGGCAGCCAGGTGACCACCGACGACTTCGGCAGTCGGAGCAGGGGCTCCGTCACGCGCTGCGTGCAATGCGCCACGAAGGGGACGCGCGCGGCGGAGAGCACGCCGATGTCCACGTCGCGGTAGATGAAGGAACTCGCCATGACCCAGTCGAGGCGCGCCTGCCGCAGCACGGCCTGCAACGGGTCGATGAGCGTGGCCTCCTGCAGCAGGACGATGTCGCTGGCCGCGGCAAAGCGGGCGAGGTCGTCGTGCCAGCCGGCGTCGCTTTCCTTGTGGATGTTCCAGGTGAGCACGCGGATGCGCGCGGGATCGAGGGCTGCTGCCTCTCCCTGTGGCGGCTTCCACATCCGCACCCTGGCCACGGCGTCCTCGCAGGGCGAGGTGCGCACCTCGATGCGCTCGGGGCCGTAGATCAGCGCGCGCGGATCGGCGGTGAGCGCCACGCAGCCGGCGAGCGAGGCGGCCAGCATGGCGGCGAAAACGCCGCGCACGGGCTTGTGCGCGATACGCGCGATGGCGTCGCGCACCGCAGGCGACCGCGCGCTCATGACGATTCCGCAGCGCTTACGCGTCGCGGGGCTCGTTCGCGCCTGGGGCCGCCCGAAGCGCTCACGCCGTCTCGACCACGCCCTCGTCCTCGGGCACGTCGTCGGGCAGGAAGCCACCCGACTGGTGTTTCCACAGCCGCGCATAGTGGCCGTCCAGACGCAGCAGCGCGTCGTGCGAGCCTTCCTCCACGATGCGACCTTGGTCGAGCACGATGAGGCGGTCCATGCGCGCGATGGTCGAGAGACGGTGCGCGATCGCGATCACCGTCTTGCCCTCCATGAGCCCCAGGAGCTGGTCCTGGATGGCGAGCTCGACCTCGCTGTCGAGTGCCGAAGTGGCTTCGTCGAGGATCAGGATCGGCGCGTTCTTCAAGATCACGCGCGCGATGGCAATGCGCTGGCGCTGGCCGCCGGAGAGCTTCACGCCGCGCTCGCCCACGTGCGCGTCGTAGCCCGTGCGGTGGCGCCAGTCCATCAAGTCGCCGATGAACTCGTGCGCGTGCGCCCGCCGCGCCGCCGATTCGATCTCCGCGAAGGAGGCCTCGGGCCGGCCGTACCCGATGTTGGCGGCAATCGAGCGATGCAGGAGCGAGGTGTCCTGCGTGACCATGCCGATGGCCGCACGCAGGCTCTCCTGCGTCACGTTACGGATGTCCTCGCCGTCGATGCGGATGCTGCCCTGCTCGAGCTCGTGGAAGCGCAGCAGCAGGTTCACGAGCGTGGACTTGCCGGCGCCCGAGCGCCCCACGAGGCCCACGCGCTCGCCGGGCTTCACCACGACGTTCAGGTCGTCGAGCACGCGGCGGCCGTCGCTGCGGCCGTAAGTGAACGTGACGTGCTCGAAGCGGATCTCGCCGTGCGGCACCGCGAGCTCGCGCGCGTCGGGGCGATCGACGAGCGCATGCGGCACGGCGATCGTCTCCATGCCTTCCTGCACGGTGCCGATGTTCTCGAAGATGCCGGTCACTTCCCAGCTCACCCAGCCCGCGACGTTGCTGATCTGCCAGGCGAGCGGGAGTGCGGTGGCCACGAGGCCTGCGCTCACGTGCCCTTCGCTCCACAGCACGATGCCGATCCCGGCCGTGGCCACGAGGAGCAGCGCGTTCATCGTGGCGAGGGTGGCCATGAAGCGCGTGATGAGGCGCATGTGCGCGGCGATGGCACCGGCGTGCTCGTCGATCACCTCGCGCACGTAGGCATCCTCGTCGCGGGCGCGGGCGAAGAGCTTGACGGTGAGGATGTTGGTGTAGCTGTCGACCACGCGCCCCATCACGTGCGAGCGCACTTCGGAGCTCGTCCGCGCGAGGTCGCGCATGCGCGGCACGAAGTGGCGCAGGAAGACGTAGTAACCCACGAACCAGAGCGCCGTGGGCACGGCGAGGCGCCAGTCGGCGAAGGCCATCAGCACCAGTGCGGACAGCCCGTAGATGCCGATGTACCAGATCGCCCGGATCGACGAGACGACCGACTCGCGCAGCGCATTGGACGTCTGCATCACGCGGTTGGCGATGCGCCCGGCGAAGTCGTTCTGGAAGAACGGCCAGCTCTGCCGCACCACGTGCCAGTGGCTCTGCCAGCGGATGAGGCTCGTGACCCCGGGCACCACGGCGTTGTTGCGCACGAGGCTGTCGGCGAGCATCGCGACCGGCCGGCCGATGAGCACCACGAGCGCCATACCCACGAGCATCGGGATCGCCGCGTGGAATGCCGCCGCGCGATCGGTGGCCTCCATCAGCGAGACGAGCTTGCCGATGAATAGCGGGATCGTGGTGTCGATGAGCGCCACCGCGAGCCCCGTGGCGAACATGGCGAGGTACAGGCCCCGGGTCTGGCGCACGAAGTGCCAGTAGAAGGCCACGAGTCCTGCCGGCGGGGAGGTGCCGGGAAGTGCGGTGGGACGGATGCGCGATTCGAAGAAGGCGAACATGGGCACCTGATGGGTGATCCCCGGGGTCGATGCGGAGAGCCCGACGCCCAGGTCCAACGCGAAGCCGGGCACCCGCTCGTGGCGGATACCCGTGCAAGGGCGCGAAGGGGAACCGTCCATTTTATCCCACCCCCCGCATTCGGGTCTAGAATCGCCTCGGATCTCCCACGCGTGGAGGAGCGATGCGAGCGCTGGTGGCGATGGTGGCGTGCCTGTGCCTGGCGGCGTGCGCCCTGCCGCACCGCGCGTCGGCGCCGCCGCCGGACGACCACCTCTTCGCGGACGCCCGTTACGCACCGCCTGCCGAGCGCATCGATGCCCGCGACATCTTCGCGCTCTCGCCGCAGATGCGCGCCTACCTCGAGACGCACATCGAGCCGCAAGCCTACAAGCGCGGACGCCAGGTCGCGCTGCTCGACGCGCTCTACACTCACGGCGAGCTCAAGCTCGACTACGACACCGCGATCACCCGCAACGCCGCGGAGGCCTTCGCCGCGCGCTCGGGCAATTGCCTGTCGCTCGTGATCATGACGGCCGCATTCGCCAAGGCGCTCGACCTGCACGTCACTTACCAGAAGGTGTTGGTGGACGACGTGTGGACGCGCGCGGGCGACCTGTACCTTGCCATCGGCCACGTCAACGTGACGATGGGCAAGCGCCGCACCGACGAGGGCGGCTTCGGCTATCGCGTGGGCAAGCGCGCCTTCGAGAGCGAGGGGCTCACGGTGGACTTCCTCGCGCGGGGCGATCTCCTGCGCACGCGCGCGGTCCCGGTCGACGAGGGCGCGATCGTCGCGATGTACATGAACAACCGCGCGGTGGAGGCGTTCGCCGCGGGACGGGTCGACGATGCCTACTGGTGGGCGCGCGAGGCGATCGTGCAGTCACGCGACTACCTCGTTGCGTACAACACGCTGGGTGCGATCCACCGGCGGCACGGCGAGGCGGCGCGCGCCGAGGCCGCGCTTCGCTTCGTGCTCGCCCGCGAGCCCGACAATGCGCCCACGCTCGCCAATCTCGTGACGGTGCTGAAGGAAGCGGGCAAGGACGCCGAAGCGCGGGAGATGGCGGTCACGCTCGCCCGGCTCGAGTCGGAGCCGCCGTTCGGGTACTTCCGCCGCGGCCTGGCGGCCCTGCAGGCGGGCGATGCGCGCACGGCGCGCGACCTCTTCGTGAAGGAGCTCGACCGCGCTCCCGATTATCACGAGCTCCATTTCTGGCTCGCGGTGGCGCAAGGGCGGCTCGGCGAGGGGGAGGAGGCCCGCAGGCACCTCGCGATCGCGCTGAAGAACAGCACGTCGCGCGAGGATCGGGAGATCTACGCGGCCAAGCTCGACCGGCTCGGCGCCGCGCATTGAGATCGTCGCGCCGCGACGCGTGCGCGGCTAGGTCGCGGGCGCCCCCAGCAACTGGTGCAGCGCCGACATCGCGCGCGGATCCGACAGCAGCTTCGCGCGTTCCGCATGCGACACCGCCTGCGGGCCATCCTTCGCCACGCGCTCGACCAGCGCCGCCCGCGCTTCGCGCTCGGGTGCCGGCAGGCTCGCCCGCGCGACGCTCATCCCCGCCACGAGCGCATTGAGGTCGGGATCGCGCAGCGCGTCGGCGAATCCCGGCGGCTCGGGCGCGTCGCGCACGTAGCGCGCCGTGGCCGCGATCTCGAGCGGCGGTGCCGCTTCTTCCGGGATCAGGAAGACTCCGCGCTCGCGCAGCCACTGCCCGAGCGCGCGGCGGCTCGTGTACACCGACAGCGGGATCGAGGCGATCAGCGCGAACACCACCGGCGCGATCCACCACAGGAAGCCCGGATCGAGCAGGTAGATGCCCACGGCCCACGCGACGCCGAACGCCGTGTGGACCCCGTGGCGGCGGACCGCCTCGCCCCAGCCCGTCTGCGAATCCTCGCGCGGCGGCGACTTCCACTGCACGGCCCATCCGAGCAGCGCCATCACCACGAACTTGGTATGGAACAGCATGCGGATCGGCGCCAGCAATGCCGACACCACGATCTCGAACAGCACGCTCGCCACGAGTGTCATGCGTCCGCCGTAGCCCGGCAGCCGCTTGCGCCGCACGAGGAGGATCGAGAGCAGCTTGGGCAGGAACAGCAAGGTCGCCGTGCCGGTGACGAGGCTGATCGCCCACTCCGGCCGCCACTCGGGCCAGATCGGGAAGAGCTGGTTCGGTGTGGTGAAGTACTGGGGCTCCACCAGTGTGTGCACGGCAAGCTGCGCGGTGGACAGCGCCAGGAAGGCGAACCACAGGGGTGCGGAGAGATACGCCATCACGCCCGTCATGAACACCACGCGATGGGCAGGATGCAGGCCCTTGGTGAGCATGAGCCGCGCATTCATGAGGTTGCCCTGGCACCAGCGGCGGTCGCGTTTCAATTCGTCGAGGAGATTGGGCGGCATCTCCTCGTAGCTGCCGGGCAGGTCGTAGCAGATCCACACGCCCCAGCCGGCCCGGCGCATCAGCGCCGCCTCCACGAAGTCGTGCGAGAGGATCTCGCCGGAGAGCGCGCCGGAGCCGGGCAGGCGCTCGAGCTGGCAATAGCGCATGAAGGGCGCCACGCGGATGATCGCGTTGTGGCCCCAGTAGTGCGACTCGCCCAGTTGCCAGTAGTGCAGCCCTGCGGTGAAGAGCGGTCCGTACATGCGCGTGGCGAACTGCTGCATGCGCGCGTACATCGTCTCGCGGCCGGTGGCGCGCGGGGCGGTCTGGATGATGCCGGCGTCGGGATTGGCCTCGGCGAGGCGCACGAGGGTGGTGAGGCAGGTGCCGTTCATCACGCTGTCGGCATCGAGGATCACCATGTAGCGGTAGCGGCGTCCCCAGCGGCGGCAGAAGTCGGCGATGTTGCCGCTCTTGCGCTTGATGCGATGCCGGCGCCAGCGGTAGAAGATGCGCCCGAAGCCGTCGACCGCGCGGCAGAGGTCGTTCCAGGCGGCGACTTCCGCGACACGGTTGTCGGGGTCGCTCGTGTCGGAGAGGACGAAGAAGTCGAAGTGCCCGAGCTCGCCGGTGCGCGCGAGCGACTCGTACGTCGCCCGCAGTCCCGCGAACACGCGCGGGACGTGCTCGTTGCAGATCGGCATCACGATCGCGGTGCGCGCGCCGTCGGAAATCGGAGCGTCGCTCGCCGCGGTGCGCGAGATCGCGAAGCGGTCGCGCCCGAGGGCAAGGAGCGCGAAGCCCGCGAGTGCGGTGAAGAAGCCGAGCGCCACCCACGTGAAGAGGATCGCGAAGAGCACGAGGATCGCGATCTCGAGCGCGTGCGTGCCGTGATACGGGAGCACCGCGCTCATCATCGCGGTGGCGAGCCACGTGAGCCCCAGCACGAGGGCGAGCAGCACGATGCGGCGCCGGTTGGCCACGTGGAACCACTTCTTGCGCCGGTGCGCATCGGGCGGCTCGAGGTCGGTGCCGTCGCGCTTGCGCCACGGGCGCGGGCCCATGGGACTGCGTTCCAGCGCCGGCGTGGTCACGAGCCGCGAGCGGCCGCGGGCATCGGTGCGCACGGCGTCGTGCGTGCCGGTGTGCCCCAGGGCAACACGCAGGCGCGCGCCGAGCGAGCCGAGCGCGGAATCGCCCATGGCGACGGCGGCGTCGACCCAGGCGTTGCCGTTCGCCGGGGATCGCGCCGCGGCGCCTACTCCGGCGGAAGGATGTAGCTCCACGTCGTGCTCAGCGTGTTGTTGCCGGACTTCAGGAATGCGCGCAGCTCGACTGGCTTCTTGTCGTCGATGGGCTTCACGCGCAGGCGCAGGCGCCAGCCGCCGGTCACGTCGTTGCGATACGCGCGGCTCTCCACGATCTCGCCGTTGCTGTCGGCGGTGGCCACGCTCTCCACCACGGCGTCGGCCGGCAGCTTCTTGAGCGCCGCACCTTCGAAGTCGATCACGAAGCCCACCGACGTGTCCGGCAGGCGCGAGTAGCCGTGGCCGCGGCGCGTCTGCGCGACGAAGGCGAGCGGCGGCCTGATCTCGTTCTCCCGCTGCCAGCGGATGCGGTACTCGAGATCGAAAGGCTTCTTCGGCACCGGCGCCACGTCGGGGACCCAGAACGCGACGATGTTGTCGTTGGTCTCGTCGGGCGTGGGAATCTGCACGAGCTCGATGCGGCCCGCGCCCCATTGCCCACGCGGCTCGACCCACGCCGAGGGCCGCATCTCGTAGCGGGCCTCGAGGTCCTGGTAGTTGTCGAAGGAGCGGTCGCGCTGCATGAGGCCGAAGCCCACGGGATTGGTCAGCGAGAACGACGTGACGAGGAGCCGCCGCGGATTGACGAGCGGCCGCGTGATCCACTCGCCGGTGCCCGACTGGATGAGCAGGATGTCGGAGTCGTGCACCTCGGGGCGGTAATCGCGGGCCACCGCGGCCTGGTTCTCGCCGTGGAAGTACATGCTGGTGAGCGGGGCCAGTCCCAGCCGGGTCACGTTCTCGCGCAGGAAGAGCCGCGCCTTGACGAGTGTGACCGTCTCGGTGCCCGGCGTGACCACGAAGCGATAGGCGCCGGCCACGCGCTTGCTGTCGAGCAGGGCGAGGATCGTGATCTCCTTCGCCCCCGGCGCCGGCCGCTCGATCCAGAACTCCACGAAGCGCGGGAATTCCTCGCCCGACGGCAGCGCGGTATCGATGGCGAGGCCGCGCGCCGAGAGGCCATAGCGCTGGTCGCGGCCCAGCGCGCGGAAATACGAGGCGCCCTGGAAGACGAGCACCTCGTCCAGGTACTTGGGATTGTTGAGCGGGAAATGCAGGCGGAAGCCGGCGAAGGCGAGACCCGACAGCGCGCTCTTGTCGACGTCGTTCTTGCCATAGTCGAAGAACTCGGGCCGGAAGCGGATCTCGCGCGCTTGCCCACGCACGATCTCCGAGATCTTCACCGGCTGGTCGTAGTAGAGGCCGGGATGGAAGAGCTGGAGCTCGAACGACAGGCCGGCATTGCGCCAGATCGCCATCGACGGCTTGAAGCGGATGTCGCGGTACTGGTCGTAGGTCAGGTTCTGCAGCGTCTTGGGGAGCGTGACGCTGGGGGCCTTGTACGGACGTTCGGCAAGCTGCGCGGCGCGCCTGGCCACGTCGTCGAAGTCGAAGGCGGCGGCGGGCAGGGCCACCGCCACGGCGAGCGCCGCCGCGAGCCACGCAGGCACCCGCTCCCCCCGGCGTTGCCGGACGGCGACGGTGCTGCGGGCGGGGCGTACGAACGATCGAAAGACGAGGCAGAAGCGCAAGGGCATCGGAGGGACGCGGTGAACACGCGAAGATGCCATAGATTGCGCGCGTGCCCGCTTAGTTCAATGCGCGCGCACGCGGCCGGTGCCGCGCGGCACCGGCCGGTCGGACGATGTCCTACATCCGCTCGAAGATCGCGGCGATGCCCTGGCCTCCGCCGATGCACATGGTGACGAGCGCGTAACGCTTGCCGGTGCGCTGCAGCTCGTACATCGCCTTGACGGTGAGGATGGCGCCGGTGGCGCCCACGGGATGGCCCATGGCGACGGCGCCGCCGTTGGGATTGACGCGGGCGGCATCGAGGCCGAGTTGCTTGGACACGCCGAGCGCCTGCGCGGCAAAGGCCTCGTTGGACTCGATGAGATCGATGTCCTTCAAGTCGAGCTTCGCCCTGGTGAGCGCGCGCTTCACGGCGGACACGGGCCCCAGGCCCATGATCTTGGGATCGATGCCGGCGTGGCCGTAGGCCACGAGCCGTGCCATGGGCTTGAGGCCCCTGGCTTCCGCTGCGGCGAGGTCCATGAGCACCACGGCGGCCGCGCCGTCGTTGAGGCCGGAAGCGTTGCCCGCCGTGACGGTGCCGTTCTCCTTCTGGAATACGGCCTTGAGCTTGGCCATGCCCTCGAGCGTGGCGTCGCTGCGCACGTGCTCGTCATGCTCGAACATGACCGGGCCCTTCTTCGTCTTGAGCTCGATCGGCAGGATCTGGCTCTTGAAGTGGCCGGCGGCGTGGGCCGCCGCGGCGCGGCGATGGCTCTCCACCGCGAATGCGTCCTGCTGCTCGCGCGGGATCGCGCACTGTGCGGCGACGTTCTCGGCGGTCACGCCCATGTGGATCGCGTCGAAGGGATCGGTGAGCGCGCCCGCCATCATGTCCACGACCTTGGCGTCGCCCATGCGCGTGCCCCAGCGCTGCGTAAGGTTGGCATAAGCTGCGCGGCTCATGCTTTCCGCACCGCCTGCCACGGCGGTGTCGGTGTCGCCGAGCAGGATGTATTGCGCCGCGGAGATGATCGCCTGCAGGCCGCTGCCGCACAGGCGATTGACGGTGAACGCACCCGTATCGTGCGGCAGGCCACCGTTCACGGCGCACAGGCGCGAGATGTACATGTCGCGCGGCTCGGTGTGGATCACGTTGCCGATCACGCACTGGCCCACGGTGGCCGCATCGATCTGCGCGCGCGCCACCGCTTCTCGCACGACTTTGGCGCCCAGCTCGGTCGGTGGGATGTCCTTCAGGCTGCCGCCGTAGTCGCCGATGGCGGTACGCACGCCGGACAGGATCACGACTTCGCGGTTGCTCATGGTGCCTCCTTCAAGGTCTTGGCTCGGGTAGGGGGTCATGATACTCGCGGCGCGGGAACCGAAGCCGCGCCGGCCGGCACCGCTGCTAGACTGCGGCCATGGCTCCTGCCCACGGTGCTTCGTCGCGCACGTCCTCGTCGCTCATGGCTTCACGCCGGCTGCGGGCCGCGGCCGCGAGGATCGCGCTTGCGCTGTGCGCCCTCGTCGCCGCGGGGCTCGTCCATGCGCAGGCCGACGAGCCGCTCGGCAAGCTCGTGATCGTGATGCGCGAGGGCACGAGCGTGCCCACGGCCTCGCCCACCGAGCTTGCGAACTGGGCCGCGCAGCCGTGGCCGGTGTGGAACCAGGCGCCCGGCGCGCTCACGCCGCAGGGTGCCCTGGGCGTGCGCCAGCTCGGCAAGCACTATCGCGCGCTGATGGCCGAGGCCGCGGTGATGACGCTCGCGGGCTGTCCGCAGGTCGGCAGCACCTATGTGTACGCCGACCTCCCCGCCAGCACGCAAGCCACGGCGCGCGAGTTCTTCGACGGCTTCGCGCCGGGCTGCAGTGTGATGGTGCGCACGTTTTCCGGCGCGCGGCCGCAGTCCTTCCCCGGGGCGTCGGACAATCGCGGCGGTCCCCGTCCCGATCCGCTCTTCCATCCGCTGGAAGCCGGCGTGTGTCGGCTCGATCCGCTGGTGGCGCAAAGTCGCGTGCTCGAGCGCGTGTACGGCGACGTCAATCGTTCCACGCGCGACCTGAAGGGGGCCGTGGCCACGTTGCAGTCGGCGCTCGACTGCTGCAAGCCCGCGCTGTGCACGGCGTTCGGACGCGGCGAGCGTTGCCAGCTCGGCGACCTCCCGAGCGCGATGGCGCCGCTGCCCGATGGCATGGGCCTCGAGATCATCGGTGCCTTGCCGATCGGTGCCGCGGCGTCCGCGGCGATCTTCGACCAGTACCTGGCCGGCATGGCGCCGGAGGACGTCGCCTGGGGCCGCCTGAAGCCCGCCGAGTTGCGCGACGTGGTGCGCCTTGCCACCGAGCAACGCGACCTCCTGCAACGCACGCCCTATCTCGCGCGCAAGCGGGGCTCCGCATTGCTGCATCGCGTGACGGCGGCCGTGACGAGCGCGCGCATGCTGGGCTTCGGCGTGATCGAGCCTGCCGTGCGCGATGCAGAGGTAGTCGTGTACGTGGGCAACGAGAACAATCTGTGGAACCTGGCGAGCCTCATGGACGTGAGCTGGTCGCTGCCCGGATTCCAGCGCAACCAGGTGCCCCCGGGCGGCGGTCTCGTGTTCGAGGTGCGCGAGAATGCCAAGGACAAGAAGCTGCGCGTGTACACGTCGTTCGTCGCGCAGAACGTGGAGCAGCTGCGCAAGGCCACGCCGCTGACCGAGGACTCGCTGCCGGCGCGCACGCCGCTGCGCCTGCCGGGCTGCAGCAGCACCGCCCCCGGCTTCCCGTGCTCGATCGAGGAGTTCGCAGTGGCGATGCGCAACAACATCGACCGCGAATGCGTGGAATAGCGAGGAGAAGCGACATGACGACCCAATGGCGCCTGCACGGCGTGCGCGTGGTGCGCGCCGGCGAGCTCGACACCAATACGGCGCAGACGCCGGGCATGAACCGCGCCGCCGCCATCAGCCACGCGCGGGTCGGCGCCGAGAAGCTCTGGGCCGGCACGGTGGTGATCCATCCGAAGGCGAAGACGGGCGCCCACCATCACGGGGCGGTGGAGAGCGTGATCTATGTCGTGAGCGGCAAGGCGCGCATGAAGTGGGGCGATCGTCTCGAGTTCACGGCGGAAGCCGGGCCGGGTGACTTCATCTACGTGCCGCCGTTCGTGCCCCACCAGGAGATCAATGCGAGCGACGACGAGCCGCTGTCGTGCGTGCTCTGCCGCAGCGGACAGGAGCCGGTGGTGGTGAACCTCGACCTGCCCAATGTCGAGCCCAATCCGGAAGAGGTGCACTGGGTGGACAACATCCATCCGGCGCCCGGCGGATAGGGCGAGCGCGTCGCGCCGACGCGAGCGTTGCACAGCGCGGGCGGTCGCGCCTGCCGCGCTACACTCCGCGCTTTCGATTCACGAGGGTACCAGCATGGAAGCCTCCCAGCAGCGCGCAGCGCTCAGCCTCGGCCTCATGGCGGCGTTCGCCGACGGCAACAACGACGACCGCGAACGCGCGGCATTGCAGCGCGCCGCCGCCTCGTTTGGCAACGGCGTGGACCTGACCGCGGTGTACGAGGAGGTGCTGCTGCGTCGGCCCGACGTCGCGACGGTCACGAGCGCATTCACCACGCCGGAGCAGAAGCAGGCCGCCTATGAAATGGCGGTGGGCATCTGCAATGCCGACGGCGCCACCACGCAAGCCGAGCACGACTTCCTCGCGCGTCTCGGGCAGGCGTTGGGCGTATCCGCGGCGCAGGCTGCAGGCGTGGAGGACGATGCCACGCGTCTTGCCAAGGTGTCACCCGCGAGTGCGACCCTCGACGGAGCGCTCGTCTCGTCGATCCCCGCCACTGGCGCGGATCTGGACAAGATGATCCTCAATTACTCGATCTTGAACGGCGCGCTCGAGCTGCTGCCGCAATCGCTGGCGTCGATGGCGATCATCCCGCTGCAGATGCGCATGGTCTATCGCATCGGAAAGGCGCACGGTTACGAGCTCGACAGCGGCCACATCAAGGACCTCCTCGCTACCGTGGGCGTCGGCCTCACGTCGCAATACCTCGAGCAATTCGGCCGCAAGTTGATGGGCGGCCTCCTGGGCAGCATCGGCGGGGGATTGCTCGGCGGCCTGGGTCGCGCAGGCACCGGCGCCGCGTTCTCCTTCGCCTCCACCTATGCGCTGGGCGAAGTTGCCAAGCGCTACTACGCCGGTGGACGCACCATCGACACTGCGGGCCTGCAGCAGGCCTTCTCGCAGATGCTGGGGCAGGCCAAGCAGATGCAGGGGCAGTACACGGCGCAGATCACCGAGCAGGCGCGCACGCTGGACCTGTCCAGGGTGATGAGCGCGATCAAGGGCGACTGAGGCCGGTTGCGGTCGCGCGCCGTGTGCAGGTGTCGGCCGACCGGGCCGGCGGCGGCGGCGCCGCATCTCCGCCGCGCGAACGCTCTCTAAACCGACGCCGTCGCGAGCGACATGCCGATCCGGTACAGCCCCTCCAGCACGATGTTCTCGTGCAACGTGAAGGGAATCGACAGCCGCGGCGCCACCGCGGGTGCCGCGCCGCCCGACAGCACGCACGTCACGTCCGGCATCACGCGCTGCTCGTTGGCGAAGAGCCGTTCGATGGCACCTGCCTGCGCGTGCTGGCAGCCGCTCGCGATCGCATCGACGGTCTGCGTGGGATAGGAGAAGAACTCGCCGCCCTGATCGGGCAAGGCCGCGGTGCCCTCGTGCAGCGAGCGCAGCATGAGGCCCACGCCCGGCAGGATGACGCCGCCCTTGAAGACGCCTTCCTCGGTGAGGAAGTCGATCGTGGTGGCCGTGCCGCACACCACGACCATGGCCGGCTTGGGATGCACGAGATGGCGCGTGCCGATGAGCGCCGCCCAGCGGTCGCTGCCGAGCTGCGCCGGATTGCGATAGCGGTTGATGACGCCGCATTGCGCGTCCTGGGGCACGAGCCAGTAGGGCGCCGGCGCATCGGGCCAGACCTCGAGCAGGCGGATGGCCGACGCGCGCGCCCGTGAGCCGGCCACGTTGGAGATCACGATCGAGGCTGGTGTGGGCAGATTCCCGAGTTGCGCGCGGAGGGTCGAGATCTCGTCCAGTAACGCATGACCCGTCTCCACGCGATTCTCGCGCGCGGCGCCGTGCTGCGAGGGACGGAAGAGCCCCCACTTGAGGAACGTGTTGCCGATGTCCACCAGCAACAGGTACTTGCGGTCGAGCGGCATGCCGATGCTCCTTACACCACGCCGTCGCGGCGCAACCGGGCGAGCTCATCGCCCGTGATGCCGATCGAGGCGAGCACCTCGTCGGTGTGGGCGCCGAGATCGGGCCCGAGCCACGCCGTGCCGCCGGGCGTCGCGGAGAGCTTCGGCACGATGCCGGGGATGGCGATGGGCGTGCCGTCGGCCTGCACGTGCCGCTCGATCATGCCGCGCGCAGCGTAGTGCGGATCGTCGTGGATGTCGGCGGCGGTGTAGATGGGACCGCTCGGCACTTCCGCCTGTTCGAGCACGCGCAGCACGTGCGGCAGGTCGTGCGCTCGCGTCCAGGCCGCGATGGCGTCGTCGAGCATGTCGTTGTGCTGCGCGCGGCCGTCGTTGCGGGCGAGGCGCGGATCGTCGGCGAGGTCGGGACGTCCGATCGCGTGCATGAGGCGGCGGAAGATGCTGTCGCCGTTGCCGGCGATGATCACGTAGCGGCCGTCGGCGCAGGGATAGGTCGAGGAGGGCGAGATGCCCGGCAGGCTCGCGCCCGAGCGCTCGCGCACGTGGCCGAAGGCGGCGTACTCCGGGATGAGGCTCTCCATCACGCCGAAGACGGCCTCGTAGAGCGCGACATCGATGAACTGGCCGCGCCCGCCGTTCACCTTGAGGTGGTGCATCGCAAGCAGGGCGCCGATCACGCCGTAGAGCCCCGCGAGCGTGTCGCCGATGCTGACCCCTGCGCGCACGGGAGGGCGATCGGGATAGCCGGTGACGTAGCGCAAGCCGCCCATCGACTCGGCGATCGCGGCGAAGCCGGGACGCTCGCGGTACGGCCCGCTCTGTCCGTAGCCCGAGATGCGCACCATGACGAGGTCCGGGTTGATCTTCGACAGGTCGTCCCAGCCGAGCTTCCATGCTTCCAGCGCGCCCGGCCGGAAGTTCTCGATGACGATGTCGGCGTCGCGCACGAGCGTGCGCACGATCTCCTGTCCACGCGGGGACTTGAGATCCACCGTCACCGACTTCTTGTTGCGGCTCTGCGAGCGCCACCACAGCGACGTGCCGTCGTGGAGCTTCCGCCACGTGCGCAGGGCGTCGCCGGCCTTCGGCGGCTCGATCTTGATCACCTCGGCGCCGAACTGCGCGAGGATCGCGGCGGCATAGGGGCCGGCGATGAGCGCGCCGAGCTCGATCACGCGCACGCCGGCGAGCGGCTTGGGCATATCGAGTTGCTCGTCTGATCTGTCGCGTTGTGCCATCACTCCACCTTGCTAGATGACGTCTAGACGTCTACAATGAAATCATGAAATCCAACACGAACCAGGGTCGTCAGCAAGGTAGCGGCGACCGCGCGGACAGACGACATCGCGGGGAGGTCAAGGAGGCAATTGTAGAGGTGCTGAAGACGCGTTACCAACCGACTTCGATCAAGGATATCGAGGCGGGAGTCAATGCGTTGATAGGCGCGTGCCCACCCTCCTCGATCCGCTCATATCTTCGCCTGAACACGCCCACGATGTTTGCCAGGATGGATCGTGCCGAATACATGTTGAAGGCGAATCTGATACGGCCTCTTGGATTCGACGATACGCCTGCTTCCGGGGTAAGGGAGTCCGTCTCTATCGGGCGGTCGAAGATCCACCACGCAGACTGCATTTCGTGGCTTCGCGCGCAGCCGCGACACGGCATTCACGCCGTAGTAACCGACCCACCCTATGGTCTGTTCGAGTACACGGATGCCCAACAGGCCAAGCTTCGGGCAGGGAAGGGGGGGGTATGGAGAATTCCACCCTCTTTCGATGGCGCCAAGCGCGCACCCTTGCCGCGCTTTACTGTGCTCGATTCCAACGACTTGCGCGCAATCGATGAGTTCTTTTTTGGTTGGGCCACTGCGCTGTTGCCTGTTCTTGTTCCTGGCGCAAATGTCGTCGTGGCGAGCAACCCGCTCCTGTCGTATGTCGTTTCAGCAGCTCTGGCGCGTGCCGGACTCGAGCGTCGAGGCGAGATCGTTCGCCTGGTCATGACGATGCGTGGAGGAGATCGCCCAAAATCCGCACACGAAGAATTTCCCGATGTCAGTGTGATGCCCCGCTCCATGTGGGAACCGTGGCTTGTGTTTCGACGCCCATTGGACGGACGTGTGCAAGACAACCTTCGCAAGTGGGGGACCGGGGGATTTCGTCGTCCATCGAGCGAGCGACCTTTCGGCGATGTTATTACGTCGTCGCCTACCCGAGCGACCGAGCGAGCAATTGCGAATCATCCCAGCCTGAAACCACAGGCATTCATGCGTCAAGTCGTACGCGCGGCCCTTCCCCTCGGATCCGGACTCCTGCTTGATCCCTTCTGTGGATCGGGATCGACGTTAGCGGCAGCGAACCATGTGGGCTATGACAGCGTTGGAATCGAGCGCGACGCCACGTATTTTGATCTGGCGGTGAGCGCCATTCCTCGTTTGGGAAGACTGCAGACTTGAATGTTACGAGTCGCTCGACCCAACCCGATACAGCCAATGCTCTCGTAGTCTGCTGATTCCCGTCCGCGATGGACGAGCCCACTGTTGACGTCGTGGAAAAAGTCGTAGACATCCTGCATTGCAAGCTCGAGGTCCTTGATACGAAGCTCATACGGCAGGACGGCGTTCGGGTTGAATGCTTCTGTACGTGCAATGCGTCGAGATATCGGCATTTCCTCTCCTGAACCTCAGCCAGAACGGTCCCCTCGGAACGTAGGTCCCAACGGCTTCAACCGCAACTCGTTGCGCAGCCGCCTGAACGGAAATGCCGTCGGATCGGCGCGCGCCGGACCGGGTGCGGCCACCACCAGGATCTCGCGCGCGAGCGGCTCGAAATCCGCGCGGAAGTGCACCGAGCTCTTGAGCGCCAGGATGCGCTGCTGCACCGGCTCGATCCCCACGTGCCGGAACATCGCCTGGTCGGCGGCCTGCACCTTCTTCGAGGCGAGTACCACGCGCACGTTGCCGTGCTCGAGCACCGCCATCGGCCCGAGCTTCATCGCGAAGCCCTTGAACATCGGTCCCGTACAGGTGAAGTTGCCGTCGGCCAGCGCCACCACCTTGAATTCGCCGGCGAGCGGTACGTGGCCGGGCACACCCGAGGTCTCACCGAGCCTGAACTCCGCGGTACGGCCCACCCCCAGCTCGTGTGCCTGCCCGGCGCTTGCGCGATCGATCAAAAGTCCCAGCACCGCATCGCGCGGATCGCGCTCGATGAGCGCGGCGAGGAGCCCGGTGGTATCGCCGTTGCCGCCCGCGCCCGGATTGTCCTGCGTATCGGCGAGCACCACGGGCGCGCCCACGGTGCCGCGTTGCGCCGCGCGCGCGACGGCGTCTTCCGGCGTGTACAGCTCGAGCGCGAACTCCGGCTCCGCATCGTGGATCGCCCGCGCGAGACGCTCCACGGCGCGATCGACGCGCGCCTGGTCGGGGCCGTAGCCGAACACCGCCATCTGGCACTCGGGAAAGTCCGCCATCGGAAAGCCCGGCGTGAAGGAGAGCACGGTGTCCTCCTCGCGCTCGATCGTGGCGAGGAGGTCGTAGAGTCTGCGGCCGGGCTCGATGAACGTCGACTGCGACGAGAGCCCGGTGAGGAAGTCGAGCGGCCGCATCGCGCGCGCGAACGGCGCACCGCGCGCGCGCAACGCGAGCAGCATGTCGGCGGCGCGCTTGCCGGTCTCCGCCATGTCGACGTGCGGATACGTGCGATACGCCACCATGCCGTCGGCGATCTCCATCATCCGGCGCGTCATGTTCGCGTGCAGGTCGAGGCTCGCCACGATCGGCACCTGCGGCCCCACCACGCGCCGCACGCGCGCGAGGATCTCGCCTTCGCCGTCGTCGAGGTGCTCGGTGACCATCGCGCCGTGCAGGTCGAGATAGACGCCGTCCACCGGCCCGGCGTCCGCGAGGTGACGCGTGAGCTCGCCCACGATGCGCTCGAAGGCATCCTCGGTCACGTGTGCGGAGGGCGACGCGGCCGCCCATGCGAGACCCGGCGTGCGCTGCCCCGCGGCGTGCAGCGCGGTGAAGGCACCGGTGGCGGGGATGTTGGCGCCCGTGAGGCGGGGCACGATCGCTTCGCCCAGCGTGAGCGGCGGCCAGGCACCGCCCTGCTCGAATGCCGCGTAGTCCGCCTTGGTCGGGGCGAAGGTATTGGTTTCGTGCTGGAAGCCGCCGACCGCGATGACAGCCATCGTGCGCGCCCGTGTGCGTGGTGCCTTGCGGCGAACGAATGAGCGTAGCACACGCGTCGAGGATGGCGCTCGGTTGCATTGTCGCGCGAAAGACGCGTCGTTGGCAGCGCCGCTGCCGTCCGGCAGGCATTCGCCGTTATCATGATGGGCAGGCAGGGAGACACCTGCCTCGACAGTTCAAGGAGGGAGCCCCAATGAATGTCTACGGGATCACCAATTGCGATACCGTGAAGGAAGCACGCCAGTGGCTGGCCGAGCGGGGCGTCACGCACCGCTTCGTCGACTTCAAGAAGACGCCCCCCACCCGCGAGAAGCTCGCGGCGTGGTGCGCGGCGGCCGGTTGGCAGACGATCCTCAACCGGCGTGGCACGACGTGGAAGAAGCTCGAGCCGGAAGCGCAGGCGCGCGTGGTGGACGAAGGCTCGGCGATCTCGCTCATGGTGGCCAATCCCACGGCCATCCGGCGGCCGGTGGTGGAATCCGACGAGGGGATCCTCGTGGGCTTCGACCGCCACGAATGGGAGCGCACGTTTCCGGGCTGACGCGCGCGAACCGCGCCGTACGCGAATCTGCCGGACGAGCCTTCAGGCCATGATCATCGTGTGGAGCGTCCTCGGCATCATCCTGTGCGGCGGGATCGGCGGCGGCGTGGGCTGGCTCGCCGCGCGCGCCTTCGACCTCGCCGGCGTGCCCGCCGCGCTCGTGGCCGTGCTCGTGGGCATGGTGCTGGCGGTCGCCTGCTGGATCGGGCTCACGACGCTGTTGCGGACGCTGAAGGTGCTGCAATGAAGCGCGAGCTTCGCGACGAGCTCGCAACGCGTCTTCTCGCCGCATACGACAGCGGCACGCCGCTGGCGCCGATCACGGACGGTGATGCGTCCTTCGACGTGGCCGCGGCCTACGAGGTCCTCGCCGAGATCGAGCGCCGCCGTCGCGCGCGCGGCTGGCAGCCGGTGGGGCGCAAGATCGGCTTCACCAATCGTGGCCTGTGGGAGCGCTACAACGTGGATCGTCCGATGTGGGCGCACGTGTGGCGCGAGACGCTCGTCGAGGCGCCCTCGGGCAGCGCCACGTTTTCGCTCGCGCGCACCTGCGAGCCCCGGCTCGAGCCCGAGGTCGTGCTCGGCATCGGCCGGTCGATCCGCGGCGAACACGATGCGCGGGCGATCCTCGCCGCGGTGGACTGGATCGCGGCGGGCTTCGAGATCGTGCAGTCGCCGTTTCCCCAGTGGAAGTTCACGGCGCCCGATTGCACGGCCGCCTTCGGCATGCATCGCGCCCTCGTCGTGGGCCCCAGGCTCGCGCTCGACGACCGCCTGCGCGACGAGCTCGTCACGCGCCTGCCGGCCTTCGAGCTCACGCTGCGCAAGGACGGGCAGGAAGCCGAGCGGGGCACGGGCCGCAACGTGCTCGACAGCCCCGCGCTGGCGCTCGGCCATCTCGTGCGGCTCCTCGCCACGCAACCGGCGATGCCGCCGCTCGCGCCCGGCGAGCTCGTCACGACCGGCACGCTCACCGATGCCTGGTTCGTGGCCCCGGGGGAAACCTGGGCGAGCGACTACGGGAATCTGGGCGTGACCGGCCTCTCGCTGCGCCTCGTGCAGGACACCGGATAAGGTAGAATCGAAGACTTGCGGCCGCCTGCTTTCGGGCGGCCGAATCTTTGCCAAGGTCGATTCCCATGAAGGTCGCACTGCTGTGCATCGCCGCGCTGCTGCTCGGCGCGTGCTCGACGACGTCCACCTCCACGTCGTCGCAATCCGCGAGCAAGCCGATGGAAGAAAAGGAATACCGCACGGGCAGCCGCATCCCGGTGCGCGACCCGTCGATGCAGGGTGCGTCGTCGGTCAAGTCGGTCGATCCGTCCGTGCTCGCCCCTGGAACGCCCAAGGCCCACTAGGTTCGCTCCACGGCTTCGGCCACCACCACGTAGCGCAGCGGACCGCCCGGCACCACGGCCTCGAAGGGCCAGCAGGTGACGAGCGTGAGCGTGGGCACGTCGGTATCGCGCGGCAGGCGCAATGCGTGGTGATCCGCGACGTACGCATCGCGGATGCGGAAGCGGCGCAGGACGCCGTCGGTGCGCTCCACCACGAGCTCGTCGCCGGTCGCGACTGTCCGCAGGAAACGGAAGTGCGTGTCGCGATGCGCGGTGATCACCGCGTTGCCGGGCTCCCCCGGCAGTGCGGAACCATCGAGATGGCCCGGACCGAATGCCAGCGTGCGGCCCGAGGCGCCTGCCAGCACGAGCACCTCGGCGTGTTGCGCCGGTGCGCGCAACCGTGCCACGGCATGCGTGTCGGCCCACGGCCACGGCGGGGTGGGCTCGCCGGTCGCCCGTGTCCGTTGCCAGGCGTGCTCGAGCAGCATCTGCGCGAGCTGCGCCTTGGCGTGGATGTACAGGCCATCGCCGAGCATCGCCACGCCTCCCAGCGCGAGCACGGCGATGGTGAGCGTCAGCACGCGCTTCAGTCGCACGCGCCGCCGCTGCGCCGCTGCGCCGGCAGCCACCGTTTCGTGGCCGGCACTGTCGATCGGGGAAGACTCGCCCGGCGGAATGCGTGATGCGATTCCCGGCGCAGCCGCCCTCATCCAGTTGCGTGCCGGGCCTTCTGCGCGGGCGAAAGGTCCTCCCCGATCGGCGGTGGTGCTCATGACGTGCGCTTCGTGGTGGCAGGTCGTGATCAGGCCGTGACGCGGACCGGCGTTCGCAAGCGCAGGCAAAGGCCTGCGGCAAGCAGCAACGCGAGCGTGCCGAGCAGCATCAGCAGCGTGGCCGGCGTGTCGGTCTGTGGCAGCGAATCGAATCCCGTGAGCCCCTCGGGAATGTTGCCGGGCACAGCGCTCCGCACCAGGTCGGCGCCTGCAGCGCGAGCCGGCGTGACATCCACCGCCACGAGGCTCGTGTACTTGCTCACGAGGTGATGCGTGAGCGCCACGTCGAGCACCGCGGCGCGGATCTCGGGCTCGGGCGCGCCACGGCGTTGCGCATCCATCAGCGCGTCGATCTTCGCGCGCGCCCACAGCACGCCGAGTCCTGCCGCCGGCGCCGTCTCGCTGGCCGGGATCAGGGCGCCCCAGGTGCTGCCTTCGCGACGTCCCGACAGGGCGACCTTGCCGTCGAGCGCCGCGGCATTGAACTGCGCCGACACCACGACCGGCTCGCCCGCGTACAGGTCCGGCACCACGCGCGGCCACACGTCCGCACCCGCGGGCCAGGCGACATCGATGTCGGTGAGCGCCGGGCTCTCGAGTTTGCGGAAGAGCGCCGTCATCTTCTCCCTGACCTCGTGCACGTCGCCGATCGCCGTATAGGTGCCGCGGCCGAACTGCGCGGCCTTGGTCATGAAGAACATGTTCGGCGCGGGACCGATGCCCACGGTGAAGAGGCGGCGGTCGCCGATGCGCTCGCCCACGAGCTTCAGGATCGCATCCTCGTTGCCCACGGCACCGTCGGTGAGGAAGACAACCTGGCGCAGGATCGAGGCGCTGCGAGGGCCGGCCAGCGCGATGTCGAGCGCCGGCAGCATCTCGGTGCCGCCCCGGGCGCGCAGGCCATCCACGAATCTGCTCGCGCGCTTGCGGGTCTGTGCATCGAAGGGCATGGGCGCGGCGAAGAGCGAGCGCGTGGCGGAGTTGAATTCGATGACGTTGAAGCGGTCGCCGGGTTGCAGGCGGTCGAGCGCCAGCAGCAGCGCATCGCGGGCCTGCGTCATCGACACGCCTTCCATCGAGCCCGACGTGTCGATGATGTAGGTGACCTCGCGCGGTGGGCGCGACGTAGGCTCGCGCTCGCCCGCGGCGGCAGGGGGCAGCGCCATCAGCAGTGCGTAGGTCTTGCCGCCCTTGTCCTCGGTGAAGAGCGCGGTGCGCGGTCCGGCCCCCACGTTGGGCGTGAAGGCGAGCTCGAAGTCGCGCGAGGCCGGAACGGGGCCGTCGGCGAGCTCGAGGTGGTAGCGGTGGTTACCCTGCGACTCGATGCGCATCGGATGGTAGGTGCTCGCGAGATTGGTGAGCGGGAAGCCGGCATCGAGCTCGATGGTGATCCTGACCGGGAGCACGAGGCCTTCGGCGCGTGGAACGACGGGCGGCGTGATGCGCTCGGCATCGATCACCGCCTGCGTTGCAGCGGACCAGCCCGTCATGCCGTCGGCCGCGGCGAGTTGCTCGCCCGGGATGTAGCGCGGCGTGATCGCGAGCGGAAAGCGCAGGCGGAATGTGCCCTCGTCGTAGCGCAGCGTTTCCTGGTACTCGAGGGTGACCGCGATCTCGTCGCGCGGGCCGATGTTGGCCACACTCGTGGTGAACATGTTGGGACGCTCCTGCTCCACGAGGCTCGCGCGGCGCCCGCTGTCCTTCGCGGCGTCGTAGGTGCGCTTCGCCTCGCCGCGCTCCTTGACTTGGCCTTCGACGTCGCGCTCGCCCACCTTCATGCGCAGGTGGTCCACCGCGGCCTTCTCCGGCAGCGGAAACACGTACACGCCCTCGCGCCACTCGTCGGTGGGGTTGACGAAGCGCTGCGTGACCGTGACCCGAGCGATCATGCCGGTGACGCGCATCGTCACGTCCGTGAATACGAGCGGTGTCTGCGCCCGCGAGCCGTCGGCGGCCTCGAGGTAGAGCGCGCCCGGGGGCGTGGACGAGGTGGCCGCGAAGGCGGGGCTGGTGACGACGTATACGGCGAGCGCCAGGACGAAGCTCACGACGATCCCCGCGCCCAGGCCTTCCGCCACGAAGCGGACCAGCGTGCGCCATTGGCCGCGCAGGAGGTGCCTGCCTTCGATGTGATCGTGCCGCGGCGCACTCTGCCGCAAAGAAGTGGCTGCCGAGGCCGTTGCGGAGGTTCCCGCGGCCGTTGCGGCGGTTGCGATGTCACCCATGGACGCGTCCATTCCTTCGAATGAGGCGCCGGCGGTGCCCGGTTATTGCCCGATCCGAGGACGCCCGCCGGCGACACGTCCTCGATGGGATGCATTTCACGCGTGCATCCGGCACGGGCGAAGGCGCAATTCGGCGCAGGTGGCGAGCAAATGTGGCAAACCGGTGGCAG
>CAZUGY010000003.1:10949-33079 GCA_964620265.1 uncultured Alcaligenaceae bacterium | reverse complement strand
GGGCGAAGGCGCAATTCGGCGCAGGTGGCGAGCAAATGTGGCAAACCGGTGGCAGATGCACCAGCCAGCCGGCGCGCTGACCGGCCGCAACCCCACGCTGCGGTATATTTCCCAGGACCGCTCGCACCAGAACACGCAGTCACCTGTTACGTCACCGCCCGCACTTCGCCCTGGCGCGATGAGCCCGCGACCGATGTCCGCTCCCCGACTGATTTCTGCTTTCTGACTTCTGTCCTCTGATTCCTGACCTCTGATCCCTGATGAAGCGCATCGCCATCGTCGAGGACGCTCCCGCCATCCGCGCGAACTACACCGAGGCGCTGCGCCGTCACGGCTACGAGGTCGCGGGTTATGCGTCGCGCCTCGAGGCGCTGTCTGCCTTCCGCACGCGGCTGCCCGATCTGGCGCTCGTCGACATCGGCCTGGGCGACGAGGTGGACGGCGGCTTCACGCTCACGCGCGAGCTGCGCGCGATGTCGGACACGCTGCCAATCATCATCCTGTCGGCGCGCGATTCCGACTTCGACATCGTGGCCGGCTTGCGCCTGGGCGCCGACGATTACCTCACCAAGGACGCGAGCCTGCCGCATCTCGCCGCGCGCATCGCGGCGCTCTTCCGCCGCAGCGAGCTTTCCACTGCGCCCCCCGCCGTGGAGGACATCCTCGAGCGCGGCCCGCTCGCGCTCGACGTGAAGCGTCTCACCGCCGACTGGAACCGCAAGCGCGTGGACCTGACGCTCACCGAGTTCTGGATGGTGCATTCGCTCGCGCGCCATCCGGGGCACGTGAAGGACCGCGACGCGCTGATGCGCGATGCGAGCATCGTGGTCGACGACAGCACCATCACCTCGCATGTGAAGCGCATCCGCCGCAAGTTCCAGGCAGTGGACCCCGCCTTCGATTGCATCGCCACCGTGTACGGCATGGGCTACCGGTGGTCGAGTGACGCCTAGCGCGGCAACCGCATCGTGAAAAGACCGCGCGTTGCGCTGTCGATCCGTGCGCAACTGCTGCTCGTGCTCACCGTGTTCCTCGTGCTGCCGTGGCTCGGCGTGAGCTACGTGCGCGAGCTCGAGCGCGTGCTGCGCGACGCGCAGCAGCGCACGCTGGCGGGCACCGCCCAGGCCGTGGCCACGGCGCTGCACGACCGTCCGCGGCTGTTTGCGGACGTGCCCGATCCGATCGCATCGTTCGCCCGCGAGCGTGCCGATACGCGCCATGGCGCGGAGCGTTCGCTGCCGCCATCGGCCTCGCCCGAGATCGCGCAGATCATCGAGGGCCTGTCGCGCACGACGGCGCGCATCTGGGTGATCGACCGGCAGGGGACGGTGCTCGCGCGGGCGGGCACGCTCAAGCCCGCGCCGCCGCCGGCACCGCCTGCATCGACGTGGGAGCGCGTCGAGCAGGCCACGCTCGGCCGGATCTACGCCGCCTTCCTCGAGCAGCCGCGCGACGACTTCACCGACGATGCCGCCACCCTCGGCGCGCCGCGCGGCCGCGACGTCGAGGGTGCGCTCGCCGGCATCCTCACCACCGACCGCCGCCGCACGTCCGACGGCCGTGCCTCGATCGTGAGCGCCGCGCACCCCGTGTGGGTGGGCGACGAGGTGCGCGGTGTGGTCATCGTGGAGGAAACCGGCAATGCAGTGCTGGCCGAGCGCAACCTCGCCTTCGAGCGCCTCTTCAACATCGTGCTCGCCGTGCTGCTCGTCGGCTCGCTCGCGCTCACCGCCTACGCCACCGTGCTGTCGTGGCGCATCCGCCGCTTGCGCGACGATGCCGAGCGCGCCATCGATGCCGATGGCCGCGTGCGTGCGCCGCTCGCGAGCTCGAAGGCCGGCGACGAGATCGGCGACCTGTCGCGCAGCTTCGCGAGCGTGCTCGCCCGGCTCGCCGAGTACGCGAGCTACCAGGAGAAGATGGCGAGTCGCCTCTCGCACGAGTTGCGCACGCCGATCGCGGTCGTGCGGAGCTCACTGGACAACCTCAAGGCCACGCCCATGCCCGACGAGTCGCGTGTGTACATGGCACGGGCGCAGGAGGGGCTCGCGCGTCTCACGCAGATCCTCACCCGCATGTCGGAGGCGGCGCGCCTGGAGCAGAGTCTCTCGGAGGTGGATCGCGAACACTTCGATCTCGTGGCAGTGGTGAAAGGATGCGTGGAGGGCTACCGGCTCGCCTACCCCGAGGCTGTGATCGCGCTATCGGCCGCAGAGCCGCCCGTGTGGGTCGACGGCGCGCCGGATCTCGTCGCGCAGATGCTGGACAAGCTCGTGGCCAATGCGGTGGAGTTCGCGCGCGGCGGCGCGATCGAGGTCACGGTCCGGCGCGAGGGGGGTGGCATCGACCTCACGGTGAGCAACGAGGGGCCGCCGTTGCCGGAGGGAATGGAGGAGCGGCTCTTCGATTCGATGGTCTCGGTGCGCGCCGGCGGCGACGCGGCGCAGCCGCACCTGGGCCTCGGGCTCTTCATCGTGCGCGTGATCGCGCAGTTCCATGGCGGATCCGTGCATGCCGCCAATCTTCCGGGACGCGGCGTGGTCGTGGGCGTCACGCTGCCGGCGGCAGGACCGTACGTGCGGTAGCGCCGTATCGCACGAGACCGGCGTCGGCGGTAGGCGATAATCCGCGCTCCCGGGTGTCCCCCATCCGCCGCCACTGACAACCGATGCGCTTCACGCACGTCTACTTCGCGTTCGCCGCGGGGTACCTCCTGTCGTATCTGTTCCGCATGATCAATGCGGTGATCTCGCCGGATCTCGCCCGCGACCTCGCGCTGGTGCCTTCCTCGCTCGGGATGCTCACGAGCGCGTACCTCCTGGCCTTCGGCCTCGTGCAGCTTCCCGTGGGCGTGCTGCTCGACCGCTTCGGACCGCGGCGTGTGGAGCCTGCGCTGCTCCTGGTCGCCGCGGCCGGCGCGGCACTCTTCGCGGTGGCGCAATCGCTCACCACGCTCACCATCGCGCGTGCGCTGATCGGCGCGGGCGTGTCGGCGGCGCTCATGGGACCGCTGAAGGCGATGGCCGCGTGGTATCCGCCGGACAAACAGACGTCCTATGCGGGATGGATGATGGTCGCCGGCGGGACAGGGGCATTGCTCGCGACGGTGCCGCTCGATCTCGTGCTCACGGTCATCCACTGGCGCGTGGTGTTCGCGGGTTTGGCGGTGGCAACGCTGGTGGTGGCCGTCGCGATCTTCGTGCGCGTGCCGGACATCGTCCACAGCGCGCCGCAGGCCTCCGTGCGCGACCAGGTCGGCGGCCTGCGCGACATCTTCGGCGATCCGCGCTTCTGGTGGATCGCGCCGCTCGGCGGGTTCGCGATGGGCTCGTTCATGGCGATCCAGGGCCTGTGGGCGGTGCCCTGGCTCATGGAGGTGGACGGCTTCTCGCGCGGCGAGGCGGCCTCGCACCTGTTCGCGATGGGCGGCGTGCAGCTTCTTGGCTACATCGGTATCGGGATGTTCGGCGGCGCGCTCGCCCGCCGCGGCATCCATGCGCGGCACCTGTTCGGCGGCGGCTTCGCGATCAACTTCGTCGTGCTCGTGCTCATCGTGCTGCAGATGCCGGGATCGTACCTGTGGTGGGCACTCTTCGGCTTCGGCGCCGCGGCCAACATCCTGGGCTTCACGGCGCTGAACGAGGGTTTTCCGCGCGAGCTCACGGGACGGGTGAGCACGTCGCTCAACCTCCTCATGTTCGGCGGCAGCTTCGCGGTGCAGTGGGGCGTGGGCCTCGTGGCCGATGCCGTGCGCGTGGCGTCGGGCGCGAGCGTGGCCGAGGGATTGCGCGTGGCCTTCGTGATCGTGCTCCTCTTCTACGCCGTGGCATTCGCGTGGTTCCTCCGGGGCTTTCGCCGCCATGGCGCGGCGGCACCCGCTTACGCCGCTTGAAACGACTCATGCATCTCCATATCCTCGGCATCTGCGGTACCTTCATGGGCGGCATCGCGGCGCTCGCCAAGGCGGCGGGGCATCGCGTCACGGGCTGCGATGCCAACGTGTATCCGCCGATGTCGACCCAGCTCGAAGCGCTCGACATCGAGCTCACGCCAGGCTGGGACGCCGCACAGCTTCGCAGCGTGGCGCGCGATGCCGATGTCTTCGTGATCGGCAACGTCGTGTCGCGCGGCAATCCGCTCATGGAGGCGATCCTCGACGCGGGCCATGCCTACACGTCGGGACCGCAGTGGCTGTACGAGAACGTGCTCGCGCAGCGCTGGGTGCTGGCGGTGGCGGGCACGCACGGCAAGACCACGACAACGTCGATGCTCGCGTGGATCCTGGAGCATGCGGAAATGAATCCGGGCTTCCTCATCGGCGGCGCACCGGTGGATTTTCCCGTGTCCGCGCGCCTGACCGACAGTCCGTTCTTCGTGATCGAGGCCGACGAGTACGACACCGCCTTCTTCGACAAACGCAGCAAGTTCGTCCACTACCGGCCGCGCACCGCGATACTGAACAACCTCGAGTACGACCACGCCGACATCTTCCCCGACCTGGGGGCGATCGAGACGCAGTTCCATCACCTGCTGCGCATGGTGCCGCCGCATGGCCGCGTGATCGTGAACGGCGCCGATGCGGCGCTGGCGCGCGTCCTCGCCCGCGGGCTGTGGAGCGAGAGCGAGCGCTTCGGCCTCGCCGAGATCGCGGGCAATGGGCCGGGCTGGACGGTCGGGCACGACGGCACGGTGCTCCTGGGCGGCGCGGCGCAGGGCACGCTCGCCATCGCCTTGCCCGGCAGGCACAACGCGTTGAATGCGCTGGCGGCCCTCGCCGCGGCGCGGCACGTGGGCGTGCCCGTGCGCCACGGATTGGACGCGCTCGCGCAATTCTCCGGCGTGCGGCGGCGGATGGAAAGACGCGGCGAGGTGCGCGGCATCACGGTGTACGACGACTTCGCGCACCACCCCACCGCGATCGACGTGTCGCTCGCCGCGTTGCGGGGGAAGGTGGGCAAGGAGCGCATCCTCGCCGTGCTCGAGCCGCGCTCCAACACGATGAAGCTGGGCGCGATGAAGGACGCGCTGCCCGGGAGCCTCGCGCGCGCCGATCGCGTCTTCTGCTACGACGCGAACCTGGGCTGGGACGTGGCCGGTGCGCTCGCGCCGCTCGGGGCGAAGGCGGTCGTGCATCGCAACCTCGACGCGCTCGTCGCGGCCATCGTGGCGGAAGCGCGGCCGGGGGATCATGTGCTCGTGATGAGCAATGGCGGCTTCGGGGGCATCCACGGCAAGCTGCTGCAAGCGCTTGCATGAGCCCGCCGGGCCGCCCCAAGGGCGAATCAACCACGAAGCGCGTAGCGCGCAGGGTAGTCTAATGAGTGCGATGGGATCTTTCGAGCCTCGCTTGCAAACAGTGACAGGGCGATGACCGCGATCGTCTACCTGCACGGCTTTCGCAGCTCGCCCGCCAGCATCAAGGCGCGCCAGCTCGAGGCTGCGGTGGCGGCATTGCCGCCGGCGCGTCGTCCGCGCCTGCACGTTCCCGCGCTCACGCACGGTCCGCTCGAGGCGGTGGCGCAGGTCATGGCGTGGGTCGACGCCAACGTCCGCGACGAGCGCCTCACCTTCGTGGGCAGCTCGCTCGGCGGCTTCTACGCCACGCACCTCGCGCAACGCTACGACGCACAGGCCGCGATGATCAATCCCGCCGTGTACCCCGCGCGCGACCTGGCGCCGTGGCTGGGGACGCAGACCAACCTGTACACGGGCGAGGCATTCGAGGTCACGCCGCGGCACTTCGGCGAGCTCACCGCACTCGCCGTGCCGCGCATCACGCGTCCCGAGCGTTACTTCCTGCTCGTGGAGACGGGGGACGAGCTCCTCGACTATCGCGAGGCGGTGGGGTTCTACGCCGGCGCGTGGCAGTACGTGCGTGGCGGCGGCGACCATACCTTCACCGACTTCGCGGCGCAGATTCCTGCGATCCTGCGGTTCGCCGGTGTGCCCGCATGAAGTGGTCAGCGCATGCGAGGCGCGAGCCGGCGAGCGGTGCGGGCGCGGGGAGGCGTTCGCGATGAGCGCACCTTCGTGCGACATCGCCATCGTGGGCGGCGGCCTCGTGGGTGCGGCCCTCGCCTTCGGGCTGCGGGACCTCGGTGAGCGCGTGGTGGTGCTCGACGAGGGCGACACCGCGCATCGCGCGGCGCGCGGCAACTTCGGGCTCATCTGGGTGCAAGGCAAGGGCGTGGGCATGCCAGCGTATGCCGCATGGACGCTCGCCTCGGCGCGCGCCTGGCCGCAGCTCGCCAGCGACCTCCTGGCGACGACCGGCATCGACGTCGCCTTGCGCCAGCGGGGTGGTGTGCACGTATGCTTCACCCCCGGCGAGCTCGCGGCGCGCGCGCAGCGCCTGCAGGCATTGGCCGGCGTTGCGGACGCAAGCCGAGTCGAGATCCTCGATCGTGACGGCGTGGCGTCGCGATTGCCGCGGATCGGCCGTGACATCGCCGGCGGCACCTGGTGCGCGGATGACGGCGAGTGCAATCCCTTGTTGCTCCTTCGCGCGCTCGAGGCCGGCGCGATGGCGAGCGGCGTGCGGTTCGTGCGTGGGGCGGCCGTGACCGCGATCGAGCCGGGTGCGCAGCGCTTCGCGGTGCACGTGGGTACGCAAAGCCTTTCCTGCGAGCGCGTGATCCTGGCCGCGGGTCTGGGCAATGCGCGACTCGCGCCGATGGTGGGTCTCGCTGCCCCGGTCACGCCCAACAAGGGGCAGATCCTGGTGCTCGAGCGCGTCGCGCCGTTCCTGCCCCTGGCGCTCGAGTCGCTGCGGCAGACCGCCGATGGCACCGTGCTCGTGGGCGATGCGCAGCAGGATGCGGGCTTCGACGAAGCCCAGGACCTTGGCGTGATGGCCACCATGGCACAGCGCGCGGTACGTACCTTTCCCTTCCTGCGCGACGTGCGTGTCGTGCGCGCGTGGGCCGCCCTGCGCGTGCTGTCGCCCGACGGCTTGCCGATCTACGCGCAATCGCGCGCGTACCCCGGCGCCTTCGTCGTGACCTGCCACAGCGGCGTCACGCTCGCGGCCGTGCACGCGCGCGAGGTGGCCGCTGCATTGCGTGACGGCATGCTGCCGGCGGCGTGCGCTCCCTTTGGCGCTGGACGCTTCGATGTTCGCGCGGCTGCCTGACGTCGTTGCCGACGTGCCCGTCGTGATCGACGGCGTGCCGCACTACGCGCGCGCCGGCGACACGGTGGCGGCGGCGTTGCTGGCGAACGGCATCGCGACGTTCCGCACGACTGCAATCTCCGGCGCGCCCCGCGGGCCGTTCTGCCTCATGGGCGCGTGCTTCGAGTGCATGGTCGAGGTCGACGGCGTTCCGGTGCAGGGATGCCTCGCTCGCGTGCACGCCGGAGCGCGCATCGGCACCATGCACGGCGCACGCGGGATCGATCCCGTGCCGGCGGCCATGGGCGATTCGTTCGTCATGTCGCGCGATGCCGATGCAGGCCATGCGAAGGCAGCCTCGTCGGACGTGATCGATGTCGTGGTCGTGGGCGCCGGTCCGGCCGGACTCGCGGCCGCCGCGGCCTGCGCGCGCGCAGGGCTCGTCGCGGTCGTGTACGACGAGCAGGCTTCCCCCGGTGGACAGGTGTATCGCGCGATCACCGCGAGCCCGCTCGCGCGTCCCGAGATCCTCGGCGACGACTACTGGCGCGGCGCCGCGTCGATCGTCGATTTCCTCCGCGCGGGTGCCCGCTATGTTCCGGGCGCAACGGTGTGGTCGGTCACGCCGCACGACGACGGTTTTCTCGTGGCGCTCGGCATCGCGCGCGGCGATTCGCGCGCCGCGTCGACGGCGCAGGCGCGCGCCGTGGTGCTCGCGACCGGCGCGCTCGAGCGGCCGATGCCGATCCCCGGATGGACGCTGCCCGGCGTGGTGATGGCCGGTGGCGCGCAGGCAGTGCTGAAGAGCGCGGGCGTCGTGCCGCAGGGCCGCACCGTGCTCGCCGGTTGCGGACCACTGCTGTGGCTCGTGGCCGCGCAGTACCTGCGCGCCGGCGTGCGCATCGATGCGATGCTCGACACCACGCCGCGCGGCCGTCTCGCGCAGGCCTTGCGGCACGCGCCGGCCTTCGTCGCCTCCGCGTACTTCGCGAAGGGCCGCGAGCTCGTACGCTACGTGCGGCGCCGTACGCGGGTGGTGGAGTACGTCGAGGTCATCGCGCTCGAAGGCGACACGGCGGTCGCGGCGGTGCGTTTCCGGCATCGCGGTGGCGAGGAGCACATCGCCGCTGATCAGGTGCTGCTGCACCAGGGCGTCGTGCCGGACATCAACCTGGCTTCAGCCGCCGGCTGCGCGCTTGCCTGGAACGACACGCAGGCGTGCTTCGCGCCGGTCGTCGACGACTGGGGCGGCAGCAGCGTGGCAGGCCTGTACATCGCGGGGGATGGCGCAGGCATCGCCGGTGCGGAAGCGGCTGCCGTGCGCGGCACGCTCGCGGGCCTCGCCGTTGCGAATGCGCTGGGCCGCCTCGACGCTTCCGCGCGCGACCACGCCGCGCAAGCGGCGATGCGTGCGCTGCAGCAGGCATCGCGCGGCCGCCGCTTCCTCGACGTGCTCCATCGCGCGCCCGACGGGTTTCGCATTCCCGCTGGGCACACGCTCGCCTGCCGCTGCGAGGAAGTGCCGGCGCAGGCGATCCGCGACCTCGCGCGCAGCGGCACGGCGGGGCCCAACCAGATGAAGGCGCTGACGCGCTGCGGGATGGGGCCGTGCCAGGGACGGTATTGCGCGTTGACGGTCACGGAGCTCATTGCCGCGGAAACCGGACGGACGCCCACGGAGGTGGGCATGTATCGTTGTCGCTTTCCTGCCAAGCCGGTGCCGCTTGCCGAGATCGCGGCGATGCCCGCCACCCCGGAGGACGTGGGCGCCGTCGAGCGCGATGGAGACAGCCGCTTGCCGCAGTTCCAGCGAATATACTCATGACTGGGCCGCAGGAGATTGATACGATCGGACGGTCACAAGAGCCCCAAGGGCCCCAAGGGCCCCAAGGGCCGTAACCGGCAAGATGCCCATCAAGAACAGTCGCGACCACGCGGCGAGCCGTCAATCCACTTCCAAGGAGGCAAAATGAACAAGGTCAATCGCCTGGCTGTCGCGAGCGGGCTCGCAATGGTCTTCCTGGCCGGCTCGGCCATCGCGGCACCGATCGTCCTGCGGGCGTCCCATCAGTTCCCCGGCGGCAAGGGCGACGCCCGCGACGAGATGGTCCAGATCGTCGCCCGCGAGGCCAAGGCGGCCGGCGTCGACGTCGAGATCCAGGTCTATCCGGGCGCATCGCTGTTCAAGCCCAACGAGCAGTGGAACGCGATGGTGAACGGCCAGCTCGACATCTCGTCGTTCCCCCTCGACTACGCGAGCGGGAAGGTGCGTGCCTTCGGCGCGACGCTGATGCCGGGGCTCGTGCGCAACCACGAGCGGGCGGCGCGGCTCAACGATTCCAAGTTCATGAAGGACATCCACGCCCTCATCGAGAAGAACGGCGTGGTCGTCCTGGCGGATGCGTGGCTCGCCGGCGCCGTGGCGTCCAAGAAGAACTGCATCCGCACTCCCGCCGACATCAAGGGACAGAAGCTGCGCTCGGCGGGGCCGACCTTCGCCGCGATGTGGCAGTCGGCGGGCGCGTCCATCGTGTCGATCCCGAGCAACGAGGTCTACAACGCGTTGCAGACCGGCGTCATCGAGGCGACCGATACGAGCGATGGCAGCTTCGTGTCGTTTCGCCTCTACGAGCAGGTGAAATGCATCACGGCGCCGGGCGACAACGCCCTGTGGTTCATGTACGAGCCGGTGCTGATGTCCAAGAAGAGCTTCGACCGGCTCGACAAGAAGCAGCAGGACGCCCTGCTCAAGGCCGGCAAGAAGGCGCAGGAGTACTTCGCCCAGGAGGCCCCGAAGCTCGACGCGAACATGGTCAAGGTGTTCAAGGACCATAACGTCGAGGTCGTGACGATGACGGCGGCCGAGTACGACGCGTGGCTCGCGGTGGCCAAGCAGAGCTCGTATGCGGAGTTTGCGAAGGAAGTCCCCGGCGGCAAGCAGCTCATCGACGATGCGCTGAGCGTGAAGTAGGCGCGTCCAGCCACAGGCGTTACCCGGCGGTCGGCGCCTCGCGCGCCGGCCGCCTCCATGTCCGCAAGGGAGGATGGCGTGCCTACAAGCTCGTTGGACAGGTTCGTTCGCGCTGTCCGCTTCATGTCGCGGGTCTCCGGCGTCTTCGCCGCCGGCCTGATCGCGCTGGCGGTTGCCGTGGTGTGCCAGATGGTGTTTCTCCGCTACGTCCTTAACCACAACACGATCTGGCAGACCGACTTCGTCACCTACGGCCTGATCGCGGCGACCTTCATCGGCAGCCCCTACGTGCTGATGACGAGAGGCCACGTCAACGTGGACGTGCTGCCGCATGTCCTCTCCCCCCGCCCCCGCTACCGGCTCGCGTTGTTCTCGGCGCTGCTCACCCTCGCCTTTTCCCTGACCGTCACCGTGCTGACCTTCCAGTTCTGGATGGAGGCCTACGAGCAGCGCTGGGTCTCGGACACGATGTGGCGGGCGCGCATGTGGATTCCCTACGCGTCGATGCCGATCGGGCTCGGGCTCCTGTCGCTGCAGTGTGTTGCCGATCTCATCGACCTCGTCACCGGCCGCGTCCCCCCGTTCGGCCTCGCGGCGGAGCGCACCGCGTGAGCGCCCGCGAGGCTGAATCCGTTGCCGCACGGGTGCGGCGAAAGGCGATGCGATGACTCCCACCCTGCAGGGCGCGATCGTCCTCGTCGTCACGCTCACTGTGCTCCTGTCGGGCGCCCCGGTGGCTTTCGGCCTGGGGGCGGTCTCGCTCGCCTTCCTCGTTGCGTTCCAGGGTTTCGACTCGCTGGCGGTCGTCGCCGAGACGCTCTTCGCCGGGCTGCACGACTTCACGCTGGTGTCGATTCCGATGTTCGTGATGATGGGTGCGGCCATCGGCTCCTCGCCGGCAGGCAAGGACCTGTACGAGGCGCTCGACCGCTGGCTCTACCGGCTCCCGGGCGGACTCGTGATCTCCAACCTCGGCGCCTGCGCGCTGTTCGCCGCGCTCACCGGGTCGTCGCCCGCGTGCTGCGCCGCGATCGGCAAGATGGGCATCCCCGAGATGCGCCGGCGGGGCTACCCCGACGACGTCGCCACGGGCTCGATCTGCGCCGGCGGCACGCTCGGCATCCTCATCCCGCCATCGATCACCTTCATCCTCTACGGCATCGCGACCGAAACGTCCATCGGCCGGCTGTTCCTGGCCGGCGTGATGCCGGGGATCATGCTGACGGGGCTGTTCATCCTCTGGACGCTGTTCATCATCTGGAAGCGCGGCTTCCGTCCGTATGCAGCGGGATTCCGCTACAGCTGGAAGGAGAAATTCGCGTCGATCCCCAAGATCGCGCCCTTCCTCGCCATCATCATCGGCGTGATGTACGTCCTCTACGGGGGGGTCGCCACACCGTCGGAGGCCGCGGGCGTGGGCGCCGCGCTGTGCGTCGTGATGGCGGTGGGCATCTACCGCATGTGGCGGCCCGTGCAGTGGTGGGCGATGCTGCGCGACACGATGCGCGAGTCGGTGATGATCCTCATGATCATCGCGGCCGCCGTGCTCTTCGGCTACATGCTCACCTCGCTGTACCTCACGCAGACGCTCGCGCAGGCCATCGCGGACCTGCACGTCAACCGCTGGGCGCTGATGGGGATGATCAACGTCTTCCTCCTGGTGTGCGGCTTCTTCATCCCGCCGGCGGCGATCATCCTCATGACCGCGCCGATCCTGTATCCGATCATCACGACCGCGGGCTTCGATCCGGTGTGGTTCGGCGTGATCCTGACCATCAACATGGAGATCGGCCTCATCCATCCGCCGGTCGGCCTCAACATCTACATCGTGAGCTCGATCGCGCCGGACGTGCCGGTGACGCGGATCATGTGGGGCACGATCCCCTACGTGGGGTGCATGATCCTGGCGATCGTGATCCTGTGCATCTTCCCGGAGATCGCCACCTGGCTGCCGGACAAGCTGATGGGTCCGGTGCGTACCGGCTGAGCCCGCCGAGCCGGTGCCGGTGTACGTTGCGCGGGCAGGCCGTGCCTGGACGTCGGGCGCGGCCGCGTCGCCGCCGGAAGCATGGCGGCTCCAGGTCCATCCCTCGCGGGAACGCACGGAGCGTAAACTGGTCTCCAGGCATTGGATGGATGCTGCCATGACCACGGATCGCCACCGCGCCACGTCGCCGGCCTCGCCCTCGTTCATCGCCCGCGAGCACCGCTTCGCGGCACGCAACTACGATCCGTTGCCGGTGGTGCTGTCGCACGGCGAAGGCGCCTGGATCACCGACGTCGACGGCCGCCGCTACCTCGATCTCATGAGCGCGTACTCGGCAGTGAGCTTCGGCCACGCCCATCCGCGCATCGTGGGCGCGCTGGTCGCGCAGGCAGGCGAGCTCGCCGTCACGTCGCGCGCATTCTTCAACGACAAGCTGCCGCTGCTGCTCGAGCGCGTCACGGCGCTGACGGGGCTGGCACGCGCGATCCCGTCGAACGGGGGCGTGGAGGCGGTGGAGACGGCGCTCAAGGCTGTGCGCAAGTGGGCGTATCGCGTGAAGGGCGTCGCCGCGGGCCGCGCCCAGGTCATCGTCTGCGCCAACAACTTCCACGGCCGCTCGATCACCATCGTGGGCTTCTCGTCCGAAGCGCAGTATCGCGATGGCTTCGGCCCGTTCCCACCGGGCTTCGTCACCATTCCGTTCGGCGATCCCGCCGCGCTCGAGGCGGCGATCACGCCCGACACGGCGGCGTTCCTCGTCGAGCCGGTGCAGGGCGAAGGCGGCATCATCGTGCCACCCGACGGCTACCTCGCGCAGTGCGCGCGCATCTGCCGCGAGCGCAACGTGCTCCTGGTCTGCGACGAGATCCAGACCGGCCTCGGACGCACCGGCCACGTCCTCGCCAGCGAGCACGACGGCGTGCGTCCCGACGGCGTGATCCTCGGCAAGGCGCTGGGCGGAGGCCTGCTACCGGTGTCGATGTTCGTGGCGACCGAGGAGGTCATGCAGGTCTTCAACCCGGGCGACCACGGGAGCACGTTCGGCGGCAATCCGCTGGCCTCGGCGGTCGCGCTGGCGGCGCTCGACGTGCTCGAGCGCGAGGACCTCTGCGCGCGCTCGGCGTCGCTCGGCGCGTGGCTGCTGTCCGAGTTGCGCGCGCTGGCGCATCCGCTCGTCACCGACGTGCGCGGCCGCGGGCTGTTCATCGGCATGGAGATCGATGCGCGGCAGGTCACCGCGCGCGCCGTCGTCGATCGGCTGCTCGCGCGCCGCATCCTGTCCAAGGACACGCACGGCACGGTGGTGCGCATCGCGCCGCCGCTCGTCGTGGCGCGTGACGACCTCGCTTGGGCGGTGGGCGAGATCCGCGGCGCGCTCGACGATCTCGTCGCCTGACGGCCGTATACTCGCAGGATGTCGAAGGCTCCCGACGTCACGCAGCTCGTGGTTGCCATCAGCTCCCGTGCGCTCTTCGACTTCGAGGAGGAGAACGCGCTCTTCGACCCGCGCCACGACGAGGAATACATCGAGCTCCAGCTCTCGCGCCTGGAGCAACTTGCCAAGCCCGGCATCGCCTTCCGGCTGGTGAAGAAGCTCCTGGGCTTCAATGCGGACGGTGTGAAGCGGGTGGAGGTCGTGATCCTGTCGCGCAACGATCCGGTCTCTGGCCTGCGCGTGATGCGCTCGGTGGAAGGCAATGCGCTCGCGATCGAGCGCGCCGTGTTCACGCGCGGCCGCGATCCCTGGGGCTACCTGCGCCCGCTCAATGCGAACCTCTTCCTCTCCGCCAATCCCGAGGACGTGCGCGAGGCATTGAACGAGCGCTTTCCCGCCGCGGTGGTCTACGCCAGCACGGCCATGGAGGATTCGCATCCCGACGAGGTGCGCATCGCCTTCGACGGCGACGCCGTTCTCTTCGCCGACGAGGCCGAGCGCGTGTTCCGCGAAGGGGGCCTCACGGCCTTCCAGTCGCACGAGGCGAGCCACGCTGCGCGTCCGCTGCCGCCGGGGCCGTTCAAGCCGCTGCTCGAGGCGCTGCATCGCCTGCAGCAGGCCGACGACCGCGACAAGGTGCCGATGAAGGTGCGCACTGCGCTCGTCACCGCGCGCAGCGCGCCCGCCCACGAGCGCGCGATCCGCACGCTCATGAACTGGAACATCCACGTCGACGAGGCGATGTTCCTGGGCGGCCTCGAGAAAGGCCCGTTCCTGCGCGAATTCGAGCCCGACTTCTACTTCGACGACCAGACGCGCCACGTGCAGTCGGCCGCGCAACACGTGCCGTCGGGGCATGTCCCACATGGCGTGGCGAACGAGCCGTAGCAGGTGAAGTAGACCAGCGGCGTCAGCGTTGCCGCCGCTTCGCCGAATCCCCGATGACCACGCCCGTTCACGCTTGCGCGCTGGGGGCGCAGCGTGGCGCGCGGTCAGTCCCGGTGGGAAACCGAGCCAAGCTCGGCCCAACCCTCGAGCGCAACGTGGTACCGCGTTGCGCGTCCGGTGCCCGCCTGCACCAGCAAGCCGTGTCGCACGAGTTCCTCCAGGTCACGGTAGGCGGTGGCACGCGAGGCGCTCGTGAGACTCGCGTATTTGCGTGTATTCATGCCGCCCTCGAAGCCTTCGCGCCCTTGGTCCAGCATGCGATTCACGACCTTCTGCTGGCGCGGGTTGAGCGAAACCTTTGAATGTTCGAGCCAGAAGCGCGCCTTGGCAAGGGACAGGTCGATGACCGCCTCCGATGCGTGACACGCATCCTCGAACTGTCCGAGGAACCATGCGAGCCAACGCGTGACGTCGAGTCCGCCGCGGGAAGCGGCCGCTAGTTCCGAGTAGTAGGCATCGCGCGAAACAGCGAGCCGGTGCGAAACGCTGTAGATCCGCTGGTCGAGCCGCGCGTCCTGGGCCAGTGCGAGATCGATGAGTGCGCGCCCCACGCGGCCGTTGCCATCCTCGAAGGGATGCAACACCTCGAACCACAGGTGGGCGATCCCAGCACGCAGCAAGCCATCCAGCGTCGACGTGCGGCTCGCCTCGAACCACCCGAGGAAGTGCCGCAACTCGCGGGTGAGTCGTCTTGCCGGGGGTGCTTCGAAGTGCACCTTCGGACGCGTCACCGGCCCGCTCACGATTTGCATCGGCTCGGATCCCGTGCGGATACGGCCGGCCGCGACTCGATGCAGTCCGGCGTGTCCGCCCGGGAACAGCACCGCCTGCCATCGGCACAATCGCTGCAGTGTCAGTGGCGCTTGCCAGTGTTCGGTCGCGTCCTGCATGAGATCGATCAGACCCTCCACGGCGCGCGATCGCGCGCCCGCGCCTCCCATGCCAAGTCGCCGTGCCACCGACGAGCGCACTGCCGCAACGTCGAGTTTCTCGCCTTCGATGCGAGCCGTGGCCGAGGCTTCTTCGACCCAGATGTCGGCCAGTGCACCGAGGTCGGCCAAGCCCAGGGCGTGCGCCTTGCCGAGCACGCGCCCCTGTGCGGTTCGGGACCGCGACAGCAACGGACCGAGCGCAACAAGGTCGAACGAGAGTTCCGGCCAGTCCGGCTGCTGCCAGATCCATCGCGGGAGCAAAGCCGTCGACATTGGCTGACTTTACGCTTCATCCCCTGAAGCGTAAATGGGCGGCTATCGCTTCACGTCAGTCCACCACCCGCCCGAAGAACGGATACTGCGGATCGTTGAAGCCCGGCGTGGACGGATGGCCCGGCGCCACCAGCGAATCCACCAGCGCCTCGTCTTCCTCGCTCCACGCAGTCCCGAGCGCGCCCACGTAATCCTCCCATTGCCCGAAGGTTCGCGGACCCGCGATCACGCTCGTCACGATGCGGTTCGCCCACAGCCACGCGAGCGCGAACTGCAGCAGGGTGCGACCAGTCTTCGCGGCATGCTCGCGCAACGTCTGCGCGATCACATACGATTCGGCGCGGAGCTCGGTTTCGAGCATGCGCTTGTCGCCCACGGCGCCGCGCGATCCGTCGGGCAAGGGCGCCCCCGGGACGTACTTCCCCGTGAGCACGCCGCGCGCGACGGGCGAGTAGGGCGCCACACCGATGCCGTAGTGATCGCAGGCTGCGAGCACCTCCACTTCCGGCACGCGGTTCAGCAGGTTGTAATACGGCTGGCACACCACGGGCAGCGGCACGCCCTGCGCCTCGCACTCGGCCACGATCTCGGAGATGCGCCAGCCGCGGTAGTTGGAGATGCCGAAGTAGCGGATCCTGCCGCTGCGGATCAGCGCGCCCAGCGCATCCACCGTTTCGGCAAGCGGCGTATCGAGGTCGTCGCGATGCAGGTAATAGATGTCGATGTAGTCGGTTTGCAGGCGCGCCAGGCTGTCGTCGCAGGCCATGAGGACCCAGCGCCGCGACAATCCGCCCGAGTGGGGACGCCTCGTCATGGGATTGCCGCACTTGGTGGCGAGGATCCACTCGCGGCGGTGTGCCTTGATCGCAGGCCCCACGATGCGTTCCGAGCCACCGGTGCTGTAGACGTCGGCGGTGTCGATGAAGTTGATGCCGGCCGCGTGGGCAGCATCGATGATGCGCACCGATTCCGCGGCGTCGGTGCGGTCGCCGAACATCATGGTGCCGAGGCACAGCGGCGAGACCATGAGGCCGCTGTTGCCGAGTCTTGCATATTGCATGGGCGTGTCCTTCGAAATGACAGCCGCTGAATATGCGGCAATCGCCCCCTTCGCGCAATGCGCAAGCCGCCCGGGGGTGGTGAAACCGGGGGTCCCGTCCGCCACGTATAATCCCGCCGCGCACGCATCTTCGAGCTCGCGGCACCACACGGGTGTCCGCGAGGCCCACTTTCCGCGCCATCCCATGAATGTGCTGTTCGAGGACGACGGCCAGTTGAAGGCCGGCACCGTGCTCGCCGATCAGGACGCCTCGCTGCAGGTCGAGGCCGTGTCCGGCAAGCGGATCAAGGTCAAGGCCGGCAACGTGCTCTTGCGCTTCGCCTCGCCCGCGGCTTCCGAGGTGCTCGTCGAGGGCGGGCGGCTCGCGGCCGAGCTCGATCCCACGTTCCTGTGGGAGGTGAGCGAGGACGGCGAGTTCGACTTCGCCGACCTCGCCCGCGAGTACTACGGCAATGCGCCCGCGCCCGCGCAGTCGGCGGCCGTGGCGATGCTCCTGCATGCCTCGCCGATGCACTTCTACAAGAAGGGCAAGGGACGCTATCGCAAGGCACCGGCCGAGTCGCTCAAGGCGGCCCTTGCCTCGGTCGAGCGCAAGGCGCGCGAGGCCGAGCGGATCGCGGCGTGGACGCACGAGCTCCTGGCCGGCACGCTGCCCGAGGCCTTGCGCGCGAAGCGAACGATGCTCCTCTACAAGCCCGACAAGAACGCGCTCGAGTGGAAGGCGCTGGCCGCGGCCTGCGAGGTGCGCAAGTCGAGCCCCGTGGAAATGCTCGCAAGTTGCGGGGCGATTCCCTCCACGCACGACTACCACTTCGATGCGTTCGTCGCGGAAGCCTTTCCGCAGGGCCTCGCCTTCGCGCCCTGGGGCGAAGTACCGCCCGTGCGCGAGCTGCCTGCGCGACAAGCGCGCGCGTTCTCCATCGACGACGCCTCCACCACCGAGATCGACGATGCGTTCTCGGTGCGCGAGCTTCCCAACGGCAATCACGAGATCGGCATCCACATCGCCTGTCCGGCGATCGCGATCGCCCGCGACACGCCGCTCGACCGCGTCGCGCGCGAGCGGCTGTCCACGGTCTACATGCCGGGACGCAAGCTCACGATGCTGCCCGACGAGGCGGTCGACGCCTTCACGCTCAAGGCCGGTACCACGCCGCCCGTGCTCACGCTGGCGATGGAGGTCACGCCCGACGGTGCCATCGTGGCGCAGGCCACGCGCGCGGAGCGGGTGGCGGTGGCCGCCAACCTGCGCCTCGATGCCGTCACGGATGCGTTTGCGAACGACCTGCCGTCGCCGCAGGACCCGCCCTGGACCGCCGAATTGCGCGTGCTGTGGAAGCTCGTGGGCACACTCGCCGCCGCCCGCGGCAAGAACGACATCAATCGTATCGACTACAGCTTCGACGTCGACTGGGACGCCGCGCCCGATGGCCGCGTGGCGATCGTCCCCCGCGAGCGCGGCAGCCCGCTCGACAAGCTCGTGTCCGAGCTCATGATCCACGTGAACAATGCGTGGGGAAAGCTCCTGGCCGACCACGGCGCCGCGGGACTGTATCGCGTGCAAAGCGGCGGCAAGGTCAAGATGAGCACGCGCCCCGGCGAGCACCAGGGACTGGGACTCACGCATTACCTGTGGTCGAGCTCGCCGTTGCGCCGCTACAGCGACCTCGTGAACCAGCGGCAGTTGCTGGCGGTGCTCGACGGCGTCACCGTCCCCTATGCCGACAACGACGCGAGCCTGTTCGCGGCACTCGCCGACTTCGAGGCCACCTACAGCCAGTACGCCGAATTCCAGGGCCGTATGGAGCAGTACTGGTGCCTGCGCTGGCTGTTGCAGGAAAACATCACCGAGACGACCGCGGAGGTCATCCGCGAGAACCTCGTGCGCTTCGCGCGGCTGCCCATGGTGACGCGCGTGGCCGACCTGCCGCCGCAGGTGCCGGGGCGTGTCGTGCGGCTTGCGATCGGGCGCATCGATCTTCTGGCTTCCACCTTCGAGTGCCGCGTGGCCGGCTTCGTCGACTGAAACCCCTGCGGCCTACGCGGCTGCGCATGACGTCGGCATGACGGACGCATACAATAGTCCGAACGCCTCGTCAGCTTCATCCGAATTGCCCCACGTGCCGCGCCGCGCGCCGCCCCAGCCGCCAGCCGAAACCGACGCCCCGCCCGCGCGGCCCGCTGCCGCATCGTCGCCGGTGAAGAAGACCGCCGCGGAGCACACGCCGCAGGGGGCGGGCGCGCCCTCACGCAAGGCCGTCGCCGCGAAGCCCGCGGCGCCGGTCGCCAGGACCGCGCCAGCCGCACCGCGCACCGCGAAGCCCGCGGCCGACCCTGCAGCCGCAGCAGCACGAAAATCCGCAGCTGCGGTGACCGCGGCCGCTCCGGTGGGCAAGGCGCGTATCGCGCCGCTCGCGCCCGCCGCGGTGGCGCCGCTCGTGTCCGCCGCCAAGCCCAGGGCCGCGCGATCCGTTGCGGCTGATCCCGCGGCCGCGCCCCGACGCAAGGCGTCCCCGCGTGTGAACAAGCCGCTCATCGTCTCGCCGGAGGTCCCCACCGTCGTGCCGATGGCGCGGCAAGGACCCCCACGGCGCACGACACCGTCGCAGACAGCCGGCGTCCCGCCGGTCGCGCTCGCGCGCCCGCCGCTCGTCAAGCCGGTGCGCGACACGCTGCTGCTGGTGGCGATCGGCATCTCGGTCGCCGTGCACGCCGTGGTGCTCGCCATCCATTTCAAGCCCTTCCAGGCGAAGAAGACCGACGACAAGGGGCCGCCGATCGAGGTCGCGCTCGTCAATGCCAAGACCGTCGCCAGGCCCACGAAAGCCGACGTGCTGGCGCAGGCCAACCTCGACGGCGGCGGCAACACCGACGAGAACCGCCGGGCGAAGACGCCGCTGCCCGTCCTGCCCAAGCCGGCCGCAGACCAGCAGATCGCGGTGGCCACGCAGCGCGTGGAAGAGCTCGAGGAGAAAACGCGCGAGCTCCTCACCGCGCTGAAGAGCATCCCGGTGCCGCAGCCGCAGCAGGCGCCCACCGAGGTCCACGAGAAGACCGACCTGCCTACCGCGAGCGAGCTCATGCAGCGCACGCTCGAATCGATGCGGCTCGAGGCGCAGATCGCCAAGGACATGGATGCCTACCAGAAGCGGCCCAAGCGCCGCTTCGTGGGCGCGCGCGCCGAGGAGTACCGCTTCGCGCGCTACGTCGAGGACTGGCGGCTCAAGATCGAGCGCGTGGGCAACATGAACTATCCCGAGGCTGCCCGCCAGCAGAAGCTCTATGGCAGCCTGCTGCTGTCGGTGTCGATCCGCAGCGACGGCACGCTCGAGAACGTGGAAATCGTCCGCACGTCGGGGAGCCGCATCCTCGACGCGGCCGCGGTGAAGATCGTGCAGATGTCCGGGCCCTTCGCGCCGTTCCCGCCCGACGTGAAGCGCGACACCGACGTGCTCGCCATCACCCGCACCTGGACCTTCACGAAGGCGGATTCGCTCGAATCGAAGTGACGAGCGCCGGTCGGGCCGGACGATGGCGACGGCCCGGGCAGGCTTCGCGCCTGCGGCGTCAGCGGGTGACGCCGAGTGCCCCGTCGAAGAAACGGACGGCTGCGGCGCCGATGTCGGCATGGAGCTTCGCGCGGTCCACGCCGGGCGCGTCGACGCAAGTCTCCGGCAGCTCGAACCTGCCGTCCCCGGTGCATTCGTTGACGAAGATCTCGTGGCCCACGGGACCGGCGAGCATCATGAGGTCGACGTTCTTCATGTGGTCGGCCGCGAAGACGGCGTTGTCCGGAGGCGGGGTGACCGTGTCGCCGGCGCCGACCACGATGAACGCGGGGATCGCCATGTGTCCGATGCTCTCGGCGTCCATGCCGAATGCCTGGATCACGCCAGGCGCCATCGCGAAAGCCGCCTTCACGCGAGCGTCGGCGACGGCGAGCGCGGGCGTGGCGTCGACGGGCATCTCGGCACGCAGGTGCGCAGGCACGGACAGGTCGTCCTTCCAGCGGCGCTGGAAGGCCAGGTAGCGCTCGGGGTTCACGCGCGCGCCGCCGATCCACAGTGCGGTGAATCCGCCCTGCGAATGGCCGGCGATGCCGATGCGCTCGTGATCGATGGCGCTCGCCCAGGGCTCGTGCGTGGTGAGCCAGGTGATGTCGAGGGAGACGTCGACCGGGCGCTGCCACAGCTTGTTCGCGAGGTACACGATCGAGCGGTCGTTGGCGTTGGCGCGGTAATGGTCGAGCGCCGCCACGACGTAGCCGCGCGCGGCCAGGTACTCCGCGAGCCAGGCGTAGACGAGCCCCGTGCTGCCGCGGCCATGCGAGAGCATCACGAGCGGGAACTTCCGCGCGGACGCGGCGAGCTCGGCATCGCGGTAGACGCGGAATCCGGTGAAGAACGCCAGCGCGACCGGAGCGGGCGCCGGATCGGCGATCCTCGCCGGGTAGAACACGTTCATCGTGAGGGTGCGGGGACCGTACGTCGCGTCCGCGTACTCCACCTGGCGCAGGCCGACCGGGTACGCCGCGTCGACCGGCACCTGCGCGCACGCCGGTGCGGCGATGGCGATCGCGAGGACGAGCACGCCGATGGCAAGCCGCTGCATCGGCAGGACTATAGCGAGGCGATGCACGGTCCGGCAACGGCGCCTGTGCGTGCCGTACCGGCCACGGGTCGGCCGGGCGGTCGCCGCGGGGCCTTCCGGGCCGATCGGTAGAATGCTGCGATGGACCGTTACGCCGTCGTCGGCAATCCCGTCGCGCACTCGAAATCACCGCAGATCCACGAGGCCTTTGCCCGCGCCACCGGCGAAGCGCTGAGCTACGAGCGCCTGCTGGCGCCGCTCGGCGGCTTTGCCGAGGTCGCGCGTGGGTTCGCGGAAGAGGGCGGCCGCGGCCTCAACGTCACGGTGCCGTTCAAGCTCGATGCGCTCGCCATCGCCGCCCGGGCGAGCGAGCGCGCGGAAGCGGCCGGTGCATGCAACACGCTCGCCCGCCAGGGCAATGCGTGGTACGCCGACAACACCGACGGCGCCGGGATCGTGCACGACCTCACGGTGAATCTCGCGGTGACCCTCGCGGATGCCGACGTGCTGGTGCTGGGTGCGGGCGGTGCGGCGCGCGGCATCCTCCTGCCGCTCTTTGCGCAGCAGCCACGCGCGGTGGTCATCTCCAACCGCACGCCCGGCAAGGCGGACGCGCTCGTCCGGCGCTTCGGCGCGCGCGGTCCGTTGTCCGCCGTGGCACCGCCGGCGCTCGCCGGCCGGCGCTTCGACGTGGTGATCAATGCCACGAGCGCGGGCCTCGATGCCCATGCCGCCTGGGCGTGGCCCGACGGCCTCTTCGCCTCCGGCGCCTTCGCCTACGACATGATCTACGGCGACGCGCCCACCGCCTTCCTGCGCTGGG
>CAZUGY010000003.1:6410-10849 GCA_964620265.1 uncultured Alcaligenaceae bacterium | reverse complement strand
GCCTTCGCCTACGACATGATCTACGGCGACGCGCCCACCGCCTTCCTGCGCTGGGCCGGTACGCAAGGCGTGGCGCGCAGCGCCGATGGCCTGGGCATGCTGATCGAGCAGGCGGCGGAGAGCTTCATGCTGTGGCGTGGCGTGCGCCCGCCCACCGCGGGCGTGTTCGAGCTCCTGCGGCCTGTACGTTGATGGCCACGCGCTGATGGCTGCGCGTCGCGGCGGCGTGCTGCGCTGGCTCCTGTGGGCCGCAGGCGCGCTGCTCCTCCTCGTGGTGGCGGTCAACCTGTGGTTTGCCGCGCACATCCTGTGGTGGCGCAGCCATCCCGTGGGCGAGACGTCCTTCATGGCGTATCGCATGGACGAGCTGCGCGCGAAGTCGCCCAAGGCGAAGCTGCAGTACACGTGGGTGCCGTACGCGAAGATCTCGAACCACCTGAAGCGCGCGCTCGTCGCGGCCGAGGATGCGAAGTTCGTCGACCACGAGGGCTTCGACTGGGACGGCATCCAGCTGGCACTCGAGAAGAACCAGAAGAAGGGACGCGTGGTGGCGGGCGGGTCCACCATCACGCAGCAGCTCGCCAAGAACCTTTTCCTGACGCCGTCGCGCAGCTACCTGCGCAAGGCGGAAGAGGCGGTGATCACCGTGATGCTCGAGGGCCTGCTCGACAAGCGGCGCATCCTCGAGCTCTATCTCAACGTGATCGAGTGGGGCAACGGCATCTTCGGTGCCGAGGCCGCCGCGCGCCGCTATTTCGGCGTCTCCGCGGCGCAGCTGTCGGCGGAGCAGGCCGCGCGGCTCGCGGCGATGGCGCCCAATCCGCGCTTCTACGAGCGCAACCAGGGCGCGCCGGGGCTCGCCAGGAAGACGGGCATCATCCTGGCGCGCATGCCGTCGGCGGAATTGCCGTAGCTACTGCCCGATCGGCCCCGACCCCGGGGGTGTTGCCGGTGTCATCACCGTGGCGATCTCGCTGAAGAGCGCGAAGCTCGCCTCCTGTTTCTCACCTTCGGCGTCGTAGGCGTCGGCTGCGTAGTTGGTGATGACCGCCACGGTCACGCGCGCCGACGGCAGGTAACCCACGGTCGCGCTCGACCCCGCGAAGTCCTTGGTCTGCGTGATCCACGGGCTGCGCAAAACCACGCCCAGGCCATACGAGGCAGCACGCGTGTTCGGCGAGCATGCGGCACAGCCTTCCTGGTGGTGGCCGAAGCCGATGAGCCGCGGCTCCACCTGCGCCTCATACGACGCCTTCGATTGCAGCGCGCCCGAGCCGATCAGCTCCATCGAGGCCGCCATGTCGCGCAGGTCGGTCACGAGCACCAGTCCCTCGCCCGTGGTCCACGACGGATTCCAGAACGTGGCCTCCTCGTAGAACGGCTCGCCGGGCGGGATGCCGAGGAAGCCGCGGCGCTCGCTGGAGAAGCCGTGCAGCACCGGCGACGGGATCGCCGGCGTGTCGAGCGCCTTCGTCTGCGTGAGGCCGAGCGGTTCGAGGATGCACTGCGCCATCACGGTGGCGGTGGGCATTCCGGTGACCTTGGCGATCACCTTGGAGAGGATCGCGTAGTTCGTATGCGAGTACATCCAGTTCTGCCCGGGCGCGAAGAACGGCGGTACCGACAGGCCCACGCGGATCAGGTCGTCGGTGCTGTACTGGCGGAACGGATCGGCGGAGGTGCCGTCCAGGATCTCCGGCTGGTACACGTAATCGGCGTAGCCGCTCGTCATGTTGGCGAGCATGCGCAGCGTGAGCGCGGTCGCACCTGGCAGCTCCGGCATCCACTTCGACACGGGGTCGTCGAGCGACAGCTTGCCCTGGTCCTGCAGGCGGCCAAGGATCGTGGCGGCGTAGGTGAAGCCCATCGCGCCGCCACGGAAGTGCATGTCGGTCGTAGCGGGCACACCGGTCATCGAGTCGCCGCGCGCCGACGCGTGGAATTCCTTGCCGTCGATGGTCACGCGCACGAGCAGGGCACGCAGGTGATGCCTGGCCATGGCCTCCTGGGCGAGCGTCGCGATGGCCTGTGATCGCGCGGCATCGGGGGGTGCCGGGGTGGTCGCCACCTGCGGGGGCTCCGTCACCGGGCACGCGCGCGCCTCCGGCGGCGAATCGTCGCCGCCGCCCCCGCCGCATCCGGCGAGCATGGCTGCCAGGGCCGCGATGGCGAGCGCGCGCTGCGCAGCAGGTGGCGACGGAGGGCGCTGCGGTTCGATCATGGTCGTTCCAGTCGTCGATTGCCTTCCGCAGCCAGGCTCGATCCGCTCGCGGAACAGCTTCGAGCGCGCAACGGACCGTGCCGGCGTGCGGCGAGCGAGCGTACCACGCTAGAATGCGCGCCTTCCGCGGCCTTTCGCAAAGCGTCCTTGTCCATCGTCCCGTCATGCCCGACACCGTCGAACAACCGGCGGGCGAACGCCCGGAAGCCGGCGAGCGCGTGCAGGATGCGCTGGTCGAGATCACCACGCTGCTGCGCAAGCACCGGCTCGTCGAAGGGCTCGTCCACGAGCAGCTCGAGCACGCCCCGGTAAGCGACGACGGGGGCGACCGGGGCGAGCTCGTCGAGAGCCTCGTCACCAAGCAGAACAAGGCACAGCTGCAGCGCCGGCTCGACCGGCTGCACTCCGCCGACATCGCCTTCATCCTCGAGGCGCTGCCGCTCGACGAGCGGCTCTACGTCTGGGACCTCGTCAAGGCCGATCACGACGGCGAGATCCTGCTCGAGGTCTCCGAGCCCGTCCGCGAGTCGCTCATCTCCTCGATGGACACCGAGGAGCTCGTGGCCGCCACCGGGACCCTCGATGCCGAGGAGATCGCCGAGCTCGCACCCGACCTCCCGCAGGAGGTGATGGACGACGTCTTCTCGAGCCTGCCCATCGAGGAGCGCGAGCAGCTGCGCGCGGCGATGTCCTTCGAGGACGACATGGTCGGCGCGCTCATGGACTTCGAGGACGTGCAGATCCGTCCCGACGTGACGCTCGAGGTGGTCCTGCGCTACCTGCGCCGCTTCGAGGAGCTGCCGTCGCAGACCGACCAGCTCTTCGTCGTGGACCGCGCGGAGACGCTGCTGGGCGTGCTGCCGGTGAACAAGCTCATCGTGAGCGATCCGGACGCGCTCGTCGCCGACGTGATGGCGCCTGCGACGGTGAAGCTTCTGCAGCACGAGAAGGCCAACGACGCGGCGCTCTCCTTCGAGCGCTACGACCTCGTGTCCGCGCCCGTGGTCGACACCAACGACAAGCTCGTGGGCCGCGTCACGGTCGACGAGATCCTCGACTTCGTGCGCGAGCGCGGCGAGGAGGAAGTGCTCGCCCAGGCCGGCCTGCGCGAGGAGGAGGACGTCTTCGCCTCGGTGTGGAAGTCGTTCCAGAACCGCTGGACGTGGCTCGCCGTGAATCTCGTGACGGCCTTCATCGCCTCGCGCGTGATCGGCGTGTTCGAAGGCTCCATCGAGAAGCTCGTGGCGCTCGCGGCGCTCATGCCCATCGTGGCCGGCATCGGCGGCAACTCCGGCAACCAGACGATCACGATGATCGTGCGCGCGGTGGCGCTGGGCCAGGTCACGCGCGAGCATGCGCGCAAGCTCATCCGCAAGGAGATCCTCGTCGCGCTCATCAACGGCGTGGTGTGGGGCGGAGTGATGGGCCTGGTGGCGATGATGCTCTACCGCGACGTCGCGCTCGGCCTCGTGATGGTGCTCGCGATGACGCTCAACCTGATCCTCGCCGCGTCGATGGGGGTGGCGATCCCGATGACGATGCTGAAGCTCGGACGCGATCCGGCACTGGGATCGTCGGTGCTGATCACCGCGGTCACCGATTCGGGCGGCTTCTTCATCTTCCTGGGCCTCGCCACCATCTTCCTCATCAGCTGAAGCGCTGTGCGCCGGTAAGGCGCGCCGGCCGACGGGCGGGGGAATAATCGGAATCCCGGCATGTTCGCCGTGGTGTTTCCCCACCCGGTTTTCCACTCGGTTCGCATCCCGCAGGAGGTTCCCATGATCCGTCGTCCGCTTGCCGTCCTGGTTGCCGCGCTTTTCGTCGCCGGCGCCGCCTTTGCCCAGTCCGCCCCCGCCACCAAGTCCCCCGCCGGCGTGTGGGTCGATGCCAAGGGCATGACGCTGTACACCTTCGACAAGGACAGCGGCGGCAAGAGCGCCTGCAACGGTCCCTGCGCCACCAACTGGCCGCCGCTCATGGCGGGCGCCGATGCCAAGCCGTCCGGCGACTGGACCGTCATCACCCGCGACGACGGCAGCAAGCAGTGGGCCTACAAGGGCAAACCCCTGTATGGCTGGGTCAAGGACACCAAGGCCGGCGACATGACGGGCGACGGTGTCAACAGCGTCTGGCACGCGGCCAAGGATTGACGCGGACCCAAGGCGCGTCGCGTGACCGCGGTCCCGTGATCGCGGCCTCGTGATCGTGGCCTCCTGAC
>CAZUGY010000003.1:0-6310 GCA_964620265.1 uncultured Alcaligenaceae bacterium | reverse complement strand
CGTGGCCTCCTGACTGTCGTGTCGACCGATCCGCCGCTGCCCGCGCCCGATCTCCTCGCGGCGATCCCGCGCCTGCGGCGCTATGCCCGCGTGCTCACGGGCGACGTCACCCGCGCCGACGACCTCGTGCAGGAAGCGCTGGCGCGGGCCTGGGAGAAGCGGCGGCTGTGGACGGCCGGCACCGACCTGCGCGCGTGGCTCTTCACCGTGATGCACAACGTCTTCGTCAACCAGCGTGCGCTCGCGCGGCACGAGCGCCATCACGTGTCCCTCGACGGCGATGGCGAAGGCGGCGAGGCCTGGCAGGTTCCGGTGCGCGACATGCAGTACACGCGCGTGGAGCTCGCGGAGCTCGTGCAGCACGTGGGACGCCTGCCCGTGGACCAGCGCGAGGTGCTGCTGCTCGCCGTCGTGGAGGAGCTGCGCTACGAGGAGATCGCGGCGGTGCTCGCCATTCCCATGGGCACGGTGATGTCGCGCCTGTCGCGGGCGCGGGAAAAACTGCGCACGGCGTTCGCCGACAACGGCAACGTCACGCCTCTCAAGGTCGTAAGGTGAGCTTGCCATGAATCCGCTGCCCATCAGCGACGCCGACGTCCACGCCTGGCTCGACCGCCAGCTCGCCCCCGATCGCGTGCCGGCGATGCAGGAGGCGCTCGCCCGCGATCCGGCGCTGGCCGCGCGCGTGGCGGAGTTGCAGCGGCAGAACGCCTCGTTGCGCGATGCCTTCGATCCCTGGCTCGCCGAGCCGGTGCCCGGGCGGCTCGTCGTCGCCGCCGCTTCATGGCGTGTCGCGCCGCGCCGGATGCCCCGGTGGGGCGGCGCTGCACTGGCCGCGGCCGCATGCCTCGTGCTGGGGATCGGGCTCGGCTGGTTCGCGCGCGAGACGAGCCTCGAACGCGAAGGCATGCCGGTCACCTTCACGCGGCAAGCGGCGCTCGTGCACGCGCTCTATGCGACCGATGTCAACCGGCCCGTGGAAATCTGGGCGGCGGAGGAAGCCCGTCTCGTGCGCTGGCTCTCGCGCCGCCTCGGTTTCGAGGTGCGCGCGCCCGATCTCAATTCGCTCGGCTTCGCGCTCGTGGGCGGGCGTCTCGTGGCGGGCAACGAGAATCCCACGGCGCTCTTCGTCTACGAGACGGCCAACAAGCAGCGCCTCACGCTGCAGGTGCGCAAGCCCGTGAGCGCCGGCCACGAGACGTCGTTCCGCTATGCGGTGGAGGACGGCGTGGGCGTGTACTACTGGATCGACGAGAACGCGACCTACGCGCTCTCCGGCAATCTCGATCGCGCGCAACTGCTCACGATCGGGCGCGTGGTGTACGGACAGCTCGCGGCGCTGGAAGCGGCGCCGCCGAATCCGGCGCCCGCGAGCGCTGGCGCGCCGGGTGCTGCTTCGCCGTCGCCGTCCGCTCCGGGGACCGCGCCGAACTAGACAAGGTCCCGAGCGTCGGGTGGCTACTCGCGATGCGCCGCGATCTTCGACAGGAACAGCGTGAGTACGCCGATCATCAGGGCGAGCGCTGCCGCGAACGAGAGCAGGGGCTCGTCGGCATACGCTATGCGCGGCGCCCGCCGGTAGGCGCCTCGACCGGCAGGAGTCCCTGGGCCTTCATGTCCTGCCAAAGCGCGTCCGGTATCGCATGGCTCGCAAGCGCCACGTTGCGCACCACCTCGGCCGCACGCTCGTGGCCCACGACCACGCTGGCGATCGCCGGATGCAGCAGCGGAAACTGCAGCGCGGCTGCGGCGAGTGGCACGCCATGGCTCGCGCAAAGCCGCTCGAGCGCAGCGGTACGCTCGACAATCGCAGCGGAGGCGGGCTCGTAGTAGTACCGCGCGCCGGGCACTGCACCGGTGGCGAGGATCCCGGTGTTGAAGGGTGCGGCCAGCAGCACGCCCACGCCGTGGGTCTCGCACCATGGCAGGAGCTCGGCCAACGCGCCGTGCTGGAGCAGCGTGTAACCGCCGGCGAGCATGACGCAGTCGAACGGCGCGGCGCGGAGGAGCCGCAGCGCGACGTTCCAGTCCTTGAGGCCGATGCCGATCGCACCAAGCGCACCTTGCGCCTTGAGCTCGGCGAGCGCGACGTAAGCCCCGTCGACGGCTTGGTGAAAGCGCGCCTCGAAGCCGGCGCCATGCAGGTCGGGATCAACGTCGTGCACGAGCGCGATGTCGACGCGGTCGAGGCCCAGGCGCTCGAGGCTCCGCGCGAGCGACGCGCGCACGCCTGCGGCGCTGTAGTCGAAGGTGCGGGCCGCGAGCCGCCCCACCTTCGTCGAGAGCACGAAGTCGGAACGGGGACGGTCGCGGAGGGCGAGTCGCAGCGCTCGCTCGCTCCCGCCGTCGCCGTAGAGCGGGGCGGTGTCGAAATAGCGAAGCCCCGCGTTCCACGCCTCGTCCACGAGACGTGCGGCTTCCACACCTGCGCGCACGAACGAGCTTCCGCCGCCGATGCCGAGCGCCGATACGGTGAGGCCGGAGCGCCCGAGGGGACGCCGTTGCGCGGGACCGGTCATTGGGACCATAGTGCGGTAGACGATCTGCTCACGTACGTACCCCTGGCGATTGCGTCCTGCGCCCCGCCGGTCGGCAACGACCTGCGCACCTGCGCGATCCCGCCGCGATGCGCATACTCTACCCTCGTGGTCTGCTGCCGGACGCGGTCGTGCTTGCCAGTCTTGTAGAATTCAATCCCGGCGTGATCGGCATCGCGGTGCCCGTCCTGTCGCCCGCTGGCGATGTCCTCCGCCTCGATCTACGTTGCCATGCCTGCCATGCGCTACTCCCCGCGAACTCGCAGTGCCGTGATCGTTGCCTTGCGCGCGGCGAGGCATGCCGAATGAAGCGCAAGGACGGGCAGCCCGACATCGCGCGCCGGCCGCGCGCCGCCGGCCCCGCGCATACGGGCAGTTCTCCTGTCGTCGCGCGAGACCTTGTCCGCAGTAATTCCCGTCGCCGTGGCGGAAGTCGCTGACGATGCAACGCGCACCCGCCCGCATTGGCGATCCCCTTTCCGCCGTCGATACTCCGGCCCTCGTGCTCGACCTCGACGCCTTCGAGCACAACCTCGACCTCATGGCCAACGCAGTCCGTGGCTCCGGACTCGCGCTGCGGCCGCACGCCAAGTCGCACAAGTGCCCCGACATCGCCAAGGCGCAGGTCGCGCGCGGCGCGGTCGGCATCTGCTGCCAGAAGGTCGACGAGGCCGCGGCGTTCATCGCGGCGGGCATCGCCGACGTGCTCGTCACCAACGAGATCGTCACACCGGCCAAGATCACGCGCCTCGCGCGTCTCGCGCAGTCGGCCACCGTCGGCGTGCTGGTCGACGACGCGCGCGTGATCGCGGACCTTTCCGCCGCCGCCGTGATGGCCGGCGGCACGCTGCACGTCTACGTCGAGATCGACGTCGGCGCGCATCGCTGCGGCGTCGCGCCCGGCGATCCCGCCGTGGCGCTCGCGCGCGCGATCGAAGGCATGCCGGGGCTGCGCTTCCGCGGCCTGCACGCTTACCACGGTGCCGCGCAGCACCTGCGCGAGCCCGTGCAACGGCGCGCCGCCATCGCCCTGGCGAGCCGCCTCGCGGGACGTACGCGCGTGCTGATCGAGAAGGCCGGCATCCCGTGCCCGGTGATCACCGGCGCTGGAACCGGCACGTGGCAGCTCGAGCGCGACAGCCACGTCTACACCGAGCTGCAGCCCGGCTCGTACATCTTCATGGACGCCGACTACGCGCGCAATGCGCTCGCCCCCGACGAGCATGCCTTCGAGCAGAGCCTGTACGTGCTCGCCACCGTGATGAGCGTGCCCACTGCCGAGCGCGCCATCGTGGATGCGGGACTGAAGGCGCTCGCCTTCGACTCCGGGCCACCGGTCGTGCACGTCGCGCGCGGCCTCGAATACGTCAAAGGCTCCGACGAGCATGGCGTGCTCGCGGTCGACCCCGCACTGGCACAGCCGGTGCTCGGCGACCGGGTGTGGCTCATTCCGGGCCACTGCGATCCCACGGTCAATCTCTACGACTGGATCGTGGGCATGCGCGGCGATCGCGTGGAATGCGTGTGGTCGGTCGTGGCACGCGGCGCCCTGGGCTAGGACCTCGACAAGGAGATTCCGCATGCCATCCATCTCCGAGAAGCGTGCCACGTTCCACGAGTTGCACGAGGGCGGATGCTTCGTGCTTCCGAACCCCTGGGACGTGGGGACTGCGCTCTACCTGCAGTGCGCGGGATTCAAGGCGCTGGCCTCCACTTCGGCGGGTTTCGCGTTCTCGCGCGGACTGCGCGACAACGCCGTCCCTCGCGATATGGTGCTCGCACATCTCGCGGAGCTCGTGGCGGCCACCGACCTCCCGATCAACGCCGATTTCGAGAACGGCTTCGCGCACGAGCCGGCCGCGGTGGCCGAGAACGTGCGGCTGTGCGCTGCCACCGGCGTCGCCGGGCTCTCCGTGGAGGACTCCACGGGCGATGCGAATGCGCCGCTCTATCCCCTCGACGCGGCGGTTGCGCGCATCCGCGCCGCGCGCAAGGCCCTCGACAAGACTGCGCCCGACGCGCTGCTCGTGGCGCGCGCCGAATGCTATCTCGTGGGCCAGCCCGATCTCGTCGAGACGGTCGCGCGCCTTCGCGCCTACGCGGAGGCCGGTGCCGATTGCCTGTATGCGCCGGGCATCACCACCCGGGCGGATATCTCGGCGGTGGTGACCGCGGTGGCACCCAAGCCCATCAATGTCCTGGTGGGCAAGCCCATCGGACTGTCGGTCGCCGACCTCGCGGAGATCGGCGTGCGCCGCATCAGCACGGGCAGCGCGATGGCGCGCGCGGCATGGGGCGAATTCGGCCGCGCCGCGCAGGAGATTCTCGCGCATGGCACGTTCGAAGGCTTCGCGCATGCCACGCCCTCGGCGGAGCTCAACGGTCTGTTCGGCGCCCCGCGCTAGATGGACGCGTATCTGCGCTGGGCGAGCACGACGGGCCCGTCGTTCGTCCCGGCATGGGACAACGCAAGCGTGGTGGCGGTGACGCTCGTGGCCTTCCTTCTTTGTTTCACGCTCTCGGCGTTCGCGCGCCGCGAGTGGCTCCTCGACGCCGGCTTCTTGGCCCTGGTGGCGGGCGGCATCCTCGTGCCGTGGCCCGGCATGGTAGTCCTCTCGATGGGCGCCGTGATCCTCGCGATCGTGGTGAGCTACGCGCACCGCGCCCTGCGGCCGGAGGAGGCGGCACGCATCACGGAAGAGGCCGACCGCATCGCCACACCTGCGGTCGAAGCGTTCGCGCATGAACTGCTGGGTGACCGGCCCGACCGCGCGAGCGCGCCGTCTTCGCGCGAGAAGGAGCAATAGACGCGATGGACCTCCTCGACAGCCTCTGGCGCTACGTGCGCGTCGCGCAGGATGCCATCGACAGCATCGGCATGACCCTCGCGCTCCTGCTGCTCGCCACCATCCTCGCGAGCGTGGGCGGCTTCGTGAGCGCCCGCATGCGCTTCTACGGCGCGATCGTCGGCGGCATGGTCGTGAACATCGCGGTCAAGGCGAATGGCGGCGGATATGCCGCCGCATTGGCGGCGATGGTGCTCGCCACCGCACTTGCCTTCGCGGTGGGCTCCACACCGTTCCTCGTGCAGCTATTGAAGCGCGTGCGCCCCGCGAAGCGCTAGCCCGGCTTCGCGTTCTTCGCCTGGCGGGAGTGAGCGTCGGCGCGATCCACGATCCAGCCGGCGCGAATGGCGATGTCGTTGGGCGCGGGTATTTGCGTGAGCTCGCGCAGCAACTGCACGCGTCCCGCAAAGCCCATCTTGTCCGGATCGGGCTCCTCCACCGGCTGCGTGACCCAGGCGTCGAGGAAGCGATACGCCGCGTCGCGCAGGGCCGGCGACGCGTTCTTGTCCGTGAAGGCTTCGCGCGCGGCACGCAGGAACGCGTAGCCGGCACGCGGACGGCCATTGACCTTGTCGCGCGTGAGGGACGTGAAGACGGCCGCGCGCGCGTCCTCGCTCATCTCGCGCATCTGTGTCGCCACGGTATCGGCGAGCGCCAGGAGCGCCGCGTCCGGGTCGGCGGGAGGCCGCTCGGGTAGCTTCAGCGCGATCGTGCCGAACGTATCCGCATACCCGGCGCTCCCCGCGGGCAGCGTGATGCGCTGGCCTTGCGCGAGCGGGGCGTCCGCCGGTGACGACGACGGATACGGATAGTCATTTCAACGACGCGAGGCTGATTGTGTCGGGTCGGTGGGGTGGGTCAAGCGTCGATTTAACGGATAGTCATTTCAACGACGCGAGGCTGATTGTGTCGGGTCGGTGGGGTGGG
>CAZUGY010000002.1:0-91019 GCA_964620265.1 uncultured Alcaligenaceae bacterium | reverse complement strand
TGCCGCCGCGCAGCACGGTGGCCTTGTGGCAGAGCGCGCGGATCTCGTCCAGCTTGTGGCTGATGTAGAGGATGCTGCAGCCTTCCTCCGCGAGGCGGCGCAAGGTCTCGAAGAGCTTCTCCACGGCCTGCGGTGTCAGGACAGAGGTGGGTTCGTCCATGATGAGGAGCCGCGGATCCTGCAGCAGGCAGCGCACGATCTCCACGCGCTGGCGCTCGCCCACCGACATCGTGTGCACGTGGCGCGCGGGATCGAGCGGCAGGCCGTATCTCGCCGAGACGTCGCGGATGCGCTCGGGCAGGCCCGGTCCTGCGCGATCGCCTTCGAGGGCGAGCGCGATGTTGTCGGCCACGGTGAGCGTCTCGAAGAGCGAGAAGTGCTGGAACACCATGCCGATGCCCAATCGGCGGGCGCGCGCGGGATTGGCGATCGTGACCGGCTGGCCTTCCCATGCGATCGTGCCGGCGTCGGGCTTGACCGCGCCGTAGATGATCTTCATGAGCGTGGACTTGCCCGCGCCGTTCTCGCCCAGCACCGCGTGGATCTCGCCGGGAAGCACGGTGAGGTCGATGCCGTCGTTGGCGACGACCGTGGGATAGATCTTGGTGATGCCGGTGAGGGCGAGGCGCGGCGTCACGGGCGTTGCCTGCGCATTTGCGTGCCGCCGTTGCGCGGACGATCGTGCGCGTCCTGCGCGGCATCGCGCGTGGCGTTCACACCGTTGCCGTGCCTCGCGTCGTACGTGGCGTTGACGCCGTCGCCGCGTTCCGCGGCGCGCGCGCGCTGGTGCGCGGCGACGATCTCCGCGGCGGTCGCGAGCGCGATCGTCCCCGGCTCCTTGCCGGTGAGCGAGTGCACCTCGCCGCGGCCGATGGGGCACACGATGCGGTCGAGTTGCGTCTGCGTGAATCCGCGCGCGAGCAACCGTCGCTCGAACTGCTGCCGCTTGGAGCGCGAGCCGATGAGGCCGAGATAGGTCCAGTCGTCGCGGGCGAGCGCGGCGGTGACGAGCGTGAAGTCGAGCGCGTGGTCGTGCGTGGCGATGAGCACGCAGGCACCGAGCGGCGCGTGCGCGAGTTCCGCCTCCGGAATGTCGGTGACGACGGCCTCCACGCCGTCGGGGAGCGTGGCGGGAAAGTCTTCCTCCCGCGCGTCGATCCAGCGCACGCGCGCCGGCACGGCGGCGAGCATCGGCACCAGCGCGCGTCCCACGTGGCCGTTGCCGAAGACCGTCACCTGCAACGACGCCCGGGAAGGGGTCTGCACGAGAAGCGTGACCTGGTCGTGCGCCGTCACGCGCGTCACCAGGGTGCAGGGCGTGCCGTTGCGCTCCGCCTCCACGATGGCCGCGAGCCAGGGTGCGCCTGCGGGCACGACCTCGAAGGCGAGTGTCACGACCCCGCCGCAGCACTGGCCGAGGCGGGCGGCGAGCGGGAAGCGCACGACCCACGGCGGCGGCGCGGCGTCCTGCGCGAGCGCCCCGCGCGAAAGCCGTATCGCCTCGAACTCCAGGTGACCGCCGCCGACGGTGCCGCTCACGGTGTCGCGTCCTACCACCATCGTGGTGCCGGCATCGCGCGGCACCGAGCCGCGCGCGGCGGCCACGGTCACGAGCACGGCGGCACCGTCGCGCTCGACGATGCGGGCGAGGTCCGCAAAGGGCACGTGCACGTCAGCCATGGCGTGCGGAGCGTGCGCGCAGCCCGTCGACGGCGGCGAGGATGCGCTCGTCGGTAGCGGGGGCGTCGAGCTGTGGAGCGAGCGTGCCGTCGCCGACACTTGCCACCGCGTGTCGCAACGCCTCGAAGGCCGACAGCGCCAGCATGAATGGCGGCTCGCCCACCGCCTTGCTGCGATGGATCGTCTCCTCGCGATTGGGCTCGCCGTAAAAATCCACGCGGAAATGCGCCGGCACGTCGTGCGCGGTGGGGATCTTGTAGGTGGAGGGTGCGTGCGTGCCGAGCTCGCCCTTGCCGTTCCACCACAGCTCCTCCAGCGCGAGCCAGCCCCAGCCCTGCATGAAGCCGCCCTCGACCTGTCCCAGGTCGATCGCGGGATTGAGCGAGGCGCCCACGTCGTGGAGGATGTCCACCGCGAGCAGCCGATGCTCGCCGGTGAGCGTGTCGATCGCGACCTCGCTCACCGCCGCGCCGTAGGCGAAGTAGAAGAACGGACGCCCGGTGAGCGTCTTCGGATCGTAATGCACCTTGGGCGTGGCATAGAACCCGGTGGCCGACAGTGGCACGCGCGCGAAGTACGCGGCCCGCGCGAGATCGGCGAAAGGCAGCGTGCGGCCGTTCGCGGTCACGAGGCCATCCGCGATCACGATGTCACCTTCGGTACATTCGAACTTGCGCGCGGCAAAGGCCAGCAGGCGCGAGCGCAGCGTGCGTGCGGCCTCGCGCGCCGCCATGCCGTTGAGATCGCTGCCCGACGACGCCGCGGTCGGTGACGCATTGGGCACCTTGCTTGTGTCGGAGGCCGACACGCGCACGGAGGCGAGCGGCACGCCGAGCTCGTGCGCCACGACCTGCGCGACCTTGGTGAAGAGGCCCTGTCCCATCTCCGTGCCGCCGTGGTTCAGCAGCAGCGTGCCGTCGTTGTACAGGTGCAGCAGTGCGCCGGCCTGGTTGTAGTGCGTGGCGGTGAAGGAGATGCCGAACTTCACCGGTGTGAGCGCGATGCCGCGCCGGACCACGGGATTCGTGGCATTCCAGCGCGCGATCTCCGCGCGCCGCGCGCGATAGCGCGACCTGCCCTCGAGCTGGCGCATGAGCTCGCCGGCGATGTTGTCCTCGACCGTCATGCCGTAGGGCGTGACGTTGTTCGTATCGGTGCCGTAGAGATTGGCGTAGCGAATGTCGAGCGGATCGCGGCCGAGCGCGGTCGCGATCTCGGCGATCACGTGCTCGATCGGAAACATGCCCTGCGGGCCCCCGAAGCCACGGAACGCGGTGTCGGAGACCGTGTTGGTCTTGCAGCGGTACGAGTGCAGGGCGACGTCGGGAAGCCAGTAGGCATTGTCGGCGTGGAACACCGCGCGGTCGTTGACGGGTCCGGAGAGGTCGGCGGAAAAACCGCAGCGCGAGGCGAGCACGAGGTCGAGCGCGAGGATGCGGCCGTCGTCGTCGAAGCCCGCGTCGTAGCGATACGCGAAGGCGTGACGCTTGCCGGTGGAGCGCATGTCGTCGTCGCGGTCGAGGCGCAGCTTGGCGGCGTGCCCCGTCTTGCGCGCGACGAGCGCTGCCACGCACGCGAAGAGCGACATCTGCGTTTCCTTGCCGCCGAAGCCGCCGCCCATGCGCCGGCATTCGACCACGACGTCGTGCGCGGCGAGTCCCAGCGCGTGCGCCACCATGTGCTGCACCTCGCCCGGATGCTGCGTCGAGGTGTACACGTGCATCCCGCCGTGCTCGCGCGGGATCGCCATCGCGACCTGGCCTTCGAGGTAGAAGTGGTCCTGGCCGCCGCAGGCGAGCGTGCCGGAGAGACGATGCGGCGCACGGGCGAGCGCGCCCGCGGGATCGCCCCGCGTGACGTGCACCGGCGGCAGCACGTACGATTCCGCGGCCAGCGCTTCGTCGATGGTGAGCATCGCGGGCAGCGGCTCGATGTCGTAGCGCGCGAGCTTCGCCGCCTGGCGGGCGGCGCGCACGCTGGTGGCCGCGACGGCGAAGACCGGCTGGCCCACGAATTCCACGGTGTCGCGCGCCAAGATCGGTTCGTCGTGCACGATGGGGCCGACGTCGTTCACGCCGGGGATGTCGTCGGGGGTCACGACCGCCACCACACCCGGTGCGGCGCGCACCGCCTGCAGATCGACACCGTGCAGCCGTCCATGCGCCACGGGGCTCGTGCCCAGCGCCACGTGCAGCACGCCGCGCGGCTCGGGCAGGTCGTCGGTGTAGTGCGCGGCACCGGACACGTGCAGGGCGGCGGAATCGTGCGGCACGGCCGCGCCCACGCCGGTGCGCAGGTCCGCCGCGAGCGGATGCGGGGCATTCACCGGGTGGCCTCCACTGCGAGATCCTCGATGCGCGTGCGCACGCTCTTGCCGCTGGTTTCGAAACGGAAGCGTCGCAGGAGATTGCCCAGCGCGCGCCGCCGGTAGCCGGCGGTCGCGCGCATGTCGTCGATGGGGGTGAACTCGCTTTCGAGCACGGTCGCGGCGGCGTCGGCGGTGGCATCGCTCCATGCCTTGCCTTGCAACGCCGCCTCGGTCCGTGCGGCGCGGCAGGGCGTGCCTGCCACGCCGCCGCAACCGATGCGCGCCTGGTCGATGCGCTCGCCGTCGAGCTGCAATGCAAAGCATGCGAAGACGGCGGAGATGTCCTGGTCGTAGCGCTTGCTGACCTTGTACGCGCGCAGCACGAGGCCGGGCGCGCGATGCGGGACGCGGATCTCCACCACGAGCTCACCGGGCTCGAGCGCGCTCTTGCGATAGGCGATGTACAGCGCCGCGAGCGGCAGCTCGCGCACACGCTCGCTGCGGCGAAGTACCACCGAAGCGCCCAGCGCGATCAGCGCCGGCATCGAGTCGCCGATCGGCGAGCCGTTGGCGACGTTGCCGCCGAGCGTCCCGCTGTTGCGGATCGGCGGCGAGGCGAAGCGTTGCCACACTTCCGCAAGCTCGGGCCACTGCACGTCGAGCGCCGCGAACGCATCGGCAAGCGACACCGCTGCACCGATCGCAAGATGCGCGGGCGTGTCGCGGATCGCGAGCAACTCTTCGCACTGCCCGGTGTAGATGAGGTCGGGAAGATCGCGCAACTGCTTGGTGATCCACAGTCCCACGTCGGTGGCGCCCGCCACGAGGCGCGCCTGCGGATGTGCTGCCACGGTCGCCGCGAGCGCAGCGAGGCTGCGCGGCGCCCAGAAACGCTGGCCCCGGGCGGTGTAGGCGAAGGTGTCATCGTGTGCGAGCGAGGCGAGCGCGACCGCGATCCCTTCCTCGCTGGCCGGGATCACGCGCGAGCCATCGGCCGCGCGGCCGCAAGCCTGCCACGCGGGCGCGGCGTCGGCGAGCGGCTCGTCGTACATCGCCTGCGCGGCATCCACGATGGGACGGTAGCCGGTGCAGCGGCACAGGTTGCCGGACAGCGCATCTTCCACGGCCGCACGCGAGGGACGCCACACATTCTTGTACAGGCCGAAGAGGCTCATCACGAAGCCGGGCGTGCAGAAGCCGCACTGCGAGCCGTGGCAGCGCACGAGCGCGCGCTGCACCGGATGCAGCGTGCCGTCGGTTGCGCGCAACGACTCCACCGTGAACACCGCCTTGCCCGCGATGGTCGGCAGCAGGCGGATGCAGGCATTGACCGGCTTCCACGCGAGCCCGGGCGCGTGCGGCGATGATTCGGCGAGCACCACCGTGCACGCGCCGCAGTCGCCTTCGGCGCAGCCTTCCTTGGTGCCGGTGAGGCGCGCGTGCTCGCGCAGGTATTCGAGGAGCGTGGTCTGCGGCGCGACGTCCGTCACTTCCACCGGCTCGCCGTTGAGCAGGAAGCGCAGGGGGGACGAAGCGGGCGCTGCCGGCGACATGGCGCGTGGGACGTTGCGTGACGTGCGGGTGAAGTGCCGATCCTGCGCGCTCGCAGGGAGCGCTGTCAACGGCTGCGCGGCGCATGTTGCGCCCGCGCCGGCGTCGCGCCGCACGGCCCGGACGCCGGTGCGGCGGCGCGAGGCATCGCAATGGTGCGCGCGGCACTGGCAGGGTGCGCCGGCGCACCGTTGCGCGGCATCCACGTCCCCAATCGTGTATGCATGATGGCCGCCATCCTGTGTGCAGGATGCTGCCACCGTTTGACCCGGCAGCGGGCGGCCCCTATCCTCGCCGGATGGCTCCCCGCCGGCGCAAGCCCTCCGTTCCGGAAAGTGCCGAGGACCGCATCTGCGGTGCCGTGCGCGCGGCGATCCTCGAGCGGCGCCTGGCGCCCGGCACCAGGCTGCCGGAGATTGCGCTGGGCGAGTTCTTCGGCGTCTCGCGCACGATCGTGCGGCAGGCGCTGCGCACGCTCGCGCACGAGGGCATCGTGGCGTTGCGGGACCGGCGCGTGGCCGTGGTGGCGCGGCCTTCTGCGGCCGACGTCGCCCATGTCTTCGCTGCCCGTCGTGCGGTGGAGGCGGCGGTCACCGAGCACGCGGTGGCGCGGATGACCCGTACCGAGATTGCGGCCATGAAGCGCCTCGTGCGCGAGGAAGAGGCGGCGTACCGGCGGGGCGATCGCGCGGGCGGGCTCACCCGCTCGCTCGAATTCCACCGGCGGCTCGGCAGCCTCTGCGGCAATCCCGTCCTCGAGCGCTACCTGGGCGAGCTCGTGCTGCAGTCCTCGCTGGCGGTGGCGCTGTACGAGGATCGGGAGGCCGCGCACGCACATGCCAGCCACTTGGCGCTCCTCGATGCGATCGTGCGCAAGGATGGCAAGCGGGCGGCGCGCCTCATGCAGGAACACCTGCACGAGCTCGAGCGCTCGCTGCATCCCTCCGCGCCATTGCCCGGCCCCACGCTCGCCGACATCTTCGGGCGCCGGGGTGCGCTCGCCGCGGTGTCCGGCTAGAGCCCACGGCGGCAGGCGCCGCCCGCCGATCGGCTATTCTTCTGCCCGTCGAGCGACCCCAAGAGGTGCATCGTGCCAACTCCCGGTGGTGATCGTCCCGTGCGTGCCCGCGATGGCGGGAGGGCGAGTCGCGATGGCGTGCGGAGTGTCGCCCGCCCCTGGCTGCCCGCGCTCGCGACGGCCCTGTTTCTCGTGCTCCCGCTGCCCGCCGCCGCCTGGACCCCGGCAGGGCCGTCTGCCGGTGCCGTGCGCTCGCTCGCGCTCGATGCCGCAGGCGGCACGCTGTACGCCGGCACGTACTCGGGCGGGATCGTCAAGTCGACCGACGGTGGCGCATCGTGGGACGTCACGGCACCGGCGATCCGCGGCCAGACCGTGGGCGCGCTCGCGCTGTCTCCGGCGGCACCCCGTACCGTGTTCGCCGGCACGTTCAGCGCAGGCGTGTGGCGCACGACCGACGGCGGGGCCACGTGGAAGCGCGTTCTCTTCGGCGGCAAGGACATGGCCGACCGCCACGCCTCCATCACTGCGCTCGCGATCGATCCACGCGATGCGCGCATCGTGTATGCCGCCACCGACACCGGCTTCAACGCCGGCGTGTGGCGCTCCGCCGACGGCGGCAACACCTGGTCGCAATCGACGAGCGGCCTGCCGAAGAATTTCCGCCTGTCCGCGCTCGCCATCGATCCTGCCACGCCCTCCACCCTGTACGTGGGCACCAACACGGATGGCGTGTACCTGTCCACGGATAGCGGCCGCACGTGGTCCGCGACCGGCGCGGCGGTAAGCAAGGAGCTCGTCACTTCGCTCGCCATCGATCCGCGCGCGCCGTCCACGGTTTACGTGGGAACGTCCAATGCGGGCGTGTTCAAGTCCACCGACGGGGGTTCGACGTGGTCGCCCCCCGCCGGGACTGGAAGGCGTCCGCAGGTGTACGCGCTCGCCATCGATGCTGCGCAGCCTGCCGTCGTGTGGGCGGGCGCGTCCAACGCCCTGCTGCGCAGCGCCGACGGCGGCAGCACGTGGGTCGACACGATGCCGAGCCTCGAGTACGCGACCGTGCGCGCGGTGGCGCTCGACGGGACACGCGGGACGACCTACGCCGGCACCACGCGCGACGGCGTGCAGCGCTCGAGCGACGGCGGCAAGACGTGGTCCGGCCCGGGTACCGGTTTCCTCGCGCTCGACGTGACCGGCATTGCCGTCGATCCTGCCGCGCCGCAGACGCTGTGGCTGTCGACGAGCACCGGCATCTGGCACACGGCCGATGGCGGCGCTGCGTGGACCCTGAAGAGCAACGGGCTCACGCAGCGGCAGTCGGCCTGCGTCGTGCGCGAGCCGGCGCGAGGTACGTTGTACGCCTGCAGCGGCGATGGCGTATTCCGCAGCAGCGATGGCGCACAGACGTGGACGCGGCAGCAGTCGGGACTGACCCGCGTGCGCGCGATCGGCATCGCCCTCGATCCGTCGTCCCCCACCGCGCTCCTCGCGCGCGACGCAACGACCGTGTACCGCAGTGCCGATTCGGGGGTGACCTGGCAGCGCTCGGGCACGGACATCCTGGCCAACTGGAATCTCAACGGCCTCTTCGCCCTCACGGCCACGCCCGGCACGCCGGGGGCCGTGTTCGCCAGCGTGTATCGCGATTTCTGGAAGAGCAGCGACGGCGGCGCGACGTTCGCCAAGAGCGGCACCGGCCTGCCGGTGTCGCGCGTGCAGACCGTCGCCTCCGATGCGACCGGCGCCACGCTCTGGCTCGGCACCGAAGGCGAAGGCGTGTGGCGCAGCACCGACGGCGGCGCGACGTGGACCGCGAGCCGCACCGGCATGGGCAATGTGAACGTGCAGGCGCTGCTGGCGGACCCTGCACGCCCCGGCACGGTGTACGCCGCGGCATGGAGCAAGGGCGTGTACCGCAGCGTGGACGGCGGCCGCAACTGGACGCTCGTGGGCGGCCCGCCGCCGCATCCGGACGTGATCGCGCTGGCGCTCGATCCGGCCGCGCCCGGGCGCATCCTCGTCGGCACCGGCGGCGGCAGCCTGTGGCGACTCGACGCGGGGGCGCGTTGACGGCGCCACCCGCCATCGAAGGCGCGCCGCTCTTCGACCCTGCACGCCACGAGCCTCTCGCGGACAGCGCATGGAATGCGGATCGTGCCCACGCGGCGATCGCGCGCATCGTCGACGACATGCAGGCGCGCTTCGATCCCGTGCGTGGGTGGCCCGATCATCCGCAGGACGAAGTGGATGGGGGCGGCACGGGCATGAAGTCGCTCTACCTCGGCGCGGCCGGCAACCTGTGGGCGCTGTGGTACCTCCGGCACGTCGGCGCGGTGACGCTGCGCATCGACCCCGCGCAGCACATGGCGCGCGTGCATGCCGACTACCTGCGCGAGCCGGATACGCGCGAGCTGGCGCCCTCGTACTTTCTCGGCGAGGCCGGCGTGTTGCTCGTCTGGTGGCGCCTGACCGGCGACCGCGCGGCGGCGGACCGGCTATTCGCGGTGGTGCGCGAGAACATTCCCAATCCCACCAACGAGGCGCTGTGGGCCGCACCGGGCACGATGGTGGCTGCGTGGCACATGTGGCGCTGGACCCACGAGGCGCGCTGGCGCGATCTTTTCAGCGACAACGTCGGGCAGCTCTGGAAGACATGGGTGAGGAGCGACTTGGCCCCCTGCCACGTCTACGCGTTTCTCGCGCTCCATGCGCGCACCGGCGAGACGGTCTGGCTCGAACGCGCCCGTGCCTTCGCGATGCACGCGATCGGCCAGCAGGCGCGCATGCAGGAAGCGCACGGGCGTGGCCGCTACACGCTGTGGACGGGCGATCCGGGCCTTGCGGTGTATCTGTGGCACTGCCTCCAGGGGAGGGGAGGAATGCCGGGTCTGGATGTGCTGGACTGAACCCCACCCTTTACGGCCCTGCCCGTGGCGGCGCGCGGGGGGGTCGTAAGGCCAAAAAAGAAGGCCCCTTCCGGGGCCCTCTTCAGCGAAGCGCTCGAGCCTTCATCACTTCGCGTAGCGCGTCACCTCGGCCAGCAGCTTGTCGGCCCCCGGGCTGGTGACGGTGCTCTTGACCAGGATGTCGGGCGGCAGCGCGGGCTTGCCGAAGAACGCCTTGTTCCAGTCGTCGTTGCTCGACACGACCGTGCCGTCGAGGTTCAGGCCGCCGTACACGCCCTTGCTGCGCGAGAAGGTGATGAGGTCGGCGGTCACGTTCGACTGGGCGCCGGCGCCCACGGGCCCCGCGGCGACGCTCGCATCGCCACCGAACTTGAACGAGCTCGACAGGAGCGAGTTCATGCCCTTCTCGGTCATCACCAGCGTGACCATCTCGCTCGCGGCGATCCCTGCCTGGAAGCCCACGCTCGCCGTGGCGAGCGTATAGAACGCGGGACCGACCCAGCGGGCGCCATTGCGCGCGACGAGCACCGCCCGCCCGCCGGATCCGCCGATGATGAACCCGGCCTTGACGATCTCGGGCGAGATGAGCACCGCCTTGGCGCGGCCGATGTTCTGCTGCAGCCACTTCATCTCGGGATCGCGCATGAAGTTCGACAGCGTGGTCTGCGCCTGGTTGACGAGCACCTGCTGCTCGTTCTGCGCGGACGCGGTGGCGGTGAAGCCGAGCGCGGCACCGGCGACGAGCGCGGTGGCGAGCCATTGCCTGAATTGCGAGGACATCGTTGTCTCCTGTGGGTGTTGGAAGGGCGGCCGACGGCGAACGCCCGGCGCCCGTGGGGGAAAGCGACTAGCGAAGCAGCTCGATGCCGGTTTGCGTCACGCGCACGCGGTCGCCGATGCGCAGGCCGGGCGCCGCCGTCTGCTGCACGTTGGCCCAGCTGCCGTCGTCGTAGCGCACGCCGATGTTCCAGACGAGCGTCTGGTCGCGGGAGGCGAGCTCGTTGCCCGCGAAGCCGCCGCCGATGGCGCCGACCACGGTGGCCACGGTGCGGCCGGTGCCGCCGCCGATCAGGCTGCCCAGGCCGCCGCCCACCAGCGCGCCGCCGATGGCGCCTGCGGCGTTGGGAACGTTCTGCACGGTCTGCGTCTGGATCGATTCCACCGTGCCGGTGCGGCCATAGGCATTCTGCTGCACCGAGTAGGCCGGCGGCGTATTGCAGCCGGCGAGAAGAAGCGCCGACGCTGCGACGAGGATGGCAGCGGTGCGCCGCCAGGAATTCATGATCATGTTGCCTGTCTCCATGCGACTTTGATGTCGGGATGTGTTCGAGCGATTGCCCGGCGCAACGTTCAGTCGGGAATCGAGTAGAGGAGGTACATCGCGGCGAGCAGCGGCGACGGCCGGCCGAGCTTGCCGAGCCAGGCGCCGAAGATCTTCTCGATGTCGCCGCCCATGTACACCTGCGTGAGCGCGCGGTTCACCTCGAGCCGATACGCCGAGTCGTTGCGCGGGATCGCCAGGGCATACGGCTCGATGGAGATGTCCTCGGCGAGCAGCGCGAGCTTGCCCGGCTCCTTGGCTTGCGCGGCGAGTCCCACGAGCTTGATCTTGTCGCCGGCGTAGGCATCCACGCTGCCCGACTCGAGCATCGCCACACCTTCGTTGGCTTCGGCGATCGGCACCAGCGTGACGTTCACGCTGGCGCGCGCGAGCACGTTCTTCAGGCGCTCCTCGGTGGTGGTGTTGCGGATCACGGCGATCTTCTTGCCGGCGAGGTCGCTCACGCGGTTCACCGGGGAGTCGACGCGGATGAGGAGGCCGCCGCCGTCCACGAAGATGAGGCCCGAGAAGTCGACGTCGTTCAGGCGGATGAGCGTTTGCGTGGTGTTGGCGCACTCGAGGTCGGCGCGGCCCGACTTCACCATGTTGAGGCGCTCGGCCACCCCGCCCGGAATCCAGTTGACCTTGAGGTCGGATTCGCCGATGGCGCGGCCGACCTGCGCGATGACGCGCTTGCAGATGTCGATCGAATAGCCCGCCGGCTGGTTGTCGCTGCCCACGAACGAGAAAGGCAGGGAATCCGGCGAGAAGGCCACGTTGATGGCCTTGGCCGCCTTGATCCGCGACAGCGTCGGCGACGTGGATTGGGCCGAAGCCCCCGTGACGGCACCCGCGGCGAGGCCGGCGGCAACGACGATTCCAACGAAAAGCTTCTTCACGATGGGCTTTCTAGGGTGGTGGGGAAGGTCCTGCCGCCGAAGCGTCGGCGTCCGACGGGCGAGGAAGGCGTTCATGAGGGCCGAAATTCTACATCACCCGGGCCGCCGCAAGCGAAACGCCTCCGCACGCGCAGCGGCACGCAGGGAGGTGCGTGCTACACTCGCCGCGCCCTCCGCCGCACCCTTGCGGCCGGTACTCTCCAGCACCTTCACGCGATGCTTCGTAGCCTCTTCCTTGCCGTCGCGCTCGCGGCGGTCGCGGGCCAAGTCCCGGCCGCCCCGTCCGGCCCCACGCTCGATCGCATCAAGGCGACCGGGACGATCACCTTGGGCTATCGCGATGCGGCCGCGCCCTTCTCGGCGAAGCAACGCAACGGCGCAGTGCGCGGCTACTCCGTGGAGCTGTGCGAGAAGGTGGCGGCGGCCGTGGGCCGCGCGCTCGGCCTGCCCGAACTCAAGGTCGTGTGGAAGCCCGTGGACAGCGAGTCGCGCATCACCGACGTCGTCGAGCGCCGCATCGACGCCGAGTGCGGCTCCACCACCATCACGCTGTCGCGCATGGAGCGCGTGGACTTCTCGCTGCCCATCTTCGTCGACGGCGGCAGCGCGCTCGTCAGGGCGGGCCGCGAGGCGCCCACGTCGATCACCGGGCTCGCGGGCAAGCGCGTCGCGGTGATGCCCGCCACGACCACCGAGACGGCCCTGCGCAAGGCGCTCGCCGTGACGGGTGTCGCCGCCACGCTCGTCACCGTCAAGGACCCGGCCGACGGCCTCGCGCAGCTCCTGGCGGGGCAGGTCGACGCCTACGCCTCCGATCGCCTGCTCCTCGTGCGCCTCGCGGCCGACAGCGGCAAGGGCGATGCGCTCACGTTGCTCGACAGCGACTTCTCCTTCGAGCCCTACGCCCTGGTGCTCCCCCGCGACGATCCGGACTTCCGCCTCATCGTGAATCGAACGCTCGTGGGGCTGTACAAGTCCGGCGAGATCGATCCGATCTTCATCCGCTGGCTGGGACCCTACGGCCGTCCCGGCGCGCTGCTCAACGCGATGTTCTACCTCAACGCATTGCCGGAATGATCATGCTGCGGTACCTCCTCCTCGCCTTCGTGCTTGCCCTGCCGTCCGTTCCGGAAGGTGCGCACGCGCAGGGCGCGCCACGCCCGGGCTGCAACGGGGCGTGCGGGGTGATCCGGACGATCGTCCCGGTGGACGAGCGCCAGGTGTGGACGCCGCTCGGCTCGGTCACGCCCACCACGATCAGCAGCAATGCCGTCGGCGCCACGCCCACGGCGAGCGCGCAGATGCAGTTCGGCTCGGGGCTTTCGCGGCAGGGCATGGTGGTGATCGGCGCCGCCGGCGGCGCGGTGTATGCGCAAAAGCCCAACGAATACCGTCGCTCGCGGTGGGACGTGACGCTCAGGATGGACGACGGCAGCACGCGCGTCGTGTCGATGGGGACCGAGCCCATCTTCGTGCAGGAGGGTGATTACGTGCGCGTGTCGGGCAACAACCTCGAGCTCGTCAACCCCTGAAGCGGCGCACCGGCGACGCCCATGGCGCAAGGAACGGCCGATCCCGCCACCACGGACGGCGCAGCCGCCGCGGTGTTGGCGGTACGCGAGGGCGCGCAGGGCGAGCGCGTGCTGGCGCTGTCCGGGCGGCTCGTCGCGCAGACGATTCCCGCGGTCTGGCGCGACGCGCTCGCGGCCGTGCGCGCCGATCCCGCGCAATCGGTGGTGGTCGATGCGTCGGGCGTGACCTACTGCGACGGCGCGGGCATCGCGCTCATCGTCGACCTCATGCGCCAGGAGCGCACGGGCACCGTGAAGGTCGCCAACCTCGATCCCGCGTTCGGGGCGCTGCTCGCCCAATACGATCCCGAGGCGCTCGACCACGACCTCGATCCGGAGCCCCCGCGGCGGCCCGCCGTGGAGGAGGTCGGGCGTACCGCCGCCGGCGTGTTCCGCGACCTGCGCGTGCAGGTCGAGTTCCTCGGCCAGTCGGTGGCCGCACTGGCCGGCGCCATCCGCCATCCGTCGTCGGTGCGCTGGCGCGACGTGGGGGTGATCTGCGAGCGCGTGGGCGCCGATGCGCTGCCGATCGTGGCGCTCATCTCGTTCCTGCTGGGCTCGATCCTCGCGTTCCAGTCGGCGGTGCCGATGAAGAAGTTCGGCGCGGAGATCTTCGTGGCCGACTTGATCGGCCTCGCGATGCTGCGCGAGCTCGGCGCGCTGATGACGGCGATCCTGCTTGCCGGGCGCACGGGCGCGGCCTTCGCGGCCGAGATCGGCACGATGCGCGTCAATCAGGAGATCGACGCGCTCACCACCATGGGTCTCGATCCGGTCCGGTTCCTCGTGACCACGCGCGTGATCGCCGCCGTGCTGATGACGCCGCTGCTCACGCTCTTCGCGAATCTCGTGGGTCTCCTGGGCGGCGCCTTCACGATGCTGTCGTTCTCGATCCCCTTCGTCACGTTCGTGAACGAGGTGGAGGCGATCGTGTCGTTCCAGGACTTCATGGCGGGCTGGGTGAAGTCGTTCGTGTTCGGCCTGCTCATCGCCGGCATCGGCTGCCTGCGCGGGTTGCAGACGGCCGCGGGCGCCTCCGCCGTGGGTGACTCGGCCACGCGCGCGGTGGTGTCGGGCATCGTGCTGATCGTGATCGTCGACGGCGTCTTCGCCGTCATCTACTTCATGCTCGACATATGAGCGCCGATACGACGCCGGCGATGGCCGACGACGGCTCCGTCGTCCCGCGCGGCGCGCCCATCATCCGCGTCGACGGCCTCACCGCCGGCTACGACGGCCGCACGATCCTCGAGAACGTGAGCTTCGACGTGAAGCGCGGCGAGGTCTTCGTGATCCTCGGCGGCTCGGGCTGCGGCAAGAGCACGCTGCTGAAGCACATGATCGGCCTCTACGACGTGGTGGCCGGCCACGTGTACATCGAGGGCCAGGACATCGTCGCCGCCGACGGCCCGGCGCGCGACGCGATCCTGCGCCGCTTCGGCGTCATGTACCAGTCGGGCGCGCTCTTCGGTTCGATGACGCTGCTCGAGAACGTGCGCCTGCCGATGGAGGTGTTCACCGCGCTCGATGCCGGGCAGATGGAGCTGCTCGCGCGCATGAAGCTCTCGCTCGTGGGCCTCGTGCAGTTCACGGGGCACCTGCCCAACGAGATCTCCGGCGGCATGCAGAAGCGCGCCGCCATCGCGCGCGCGATGGCGCTCGATCCGCCGATCCTCTTCCTCGACGAGCCTTCCGCGGGCCTCGATCCCATCACCTCCGCCGAGCTCGATGCGCTGATCCGGCGCCTGGCCGAGAGCCTCGGCGTGACGTTCGTGATCGTCACGCACGAGCTCGCCTCGATCTACGCGATCGCCGATCGTGTCATCATGCTGGACAAGCGGGTCAAGGGGATCATCGCCAGCGGCGACCCGCGCACGCTGCGCGACGAGAGCGCCGATCCCTACGTGCGCCAGTTCTTCCACCGGCAGGCGGAGCTTGCCCCGGAATCCGCCTAGCCTCGAGCGCCATGAGCCAGAAAGCCAACTACTTCAAGCTGGGCCTGTTCGTGATCGGCGCGATCGTCGCCGGCGTGCTCGTGCTCCTCATCATCGGCACCGGGCGCTGGTTCGAGCGCAAGGTCCTCATCGAGACGTACTTCAAGGAGTCGGTGCAGGGCCTGGACGTCGGGTCGCGCCTCAAGTATCGCGGCGTGACCATCGGCGAGGTCACCAAGATCACCTTCACCTATACGCGCTACCAGCTCGACCTGCCGATCAACCAGCGCGAGCGCTACGTGCTCGTGGAGGCGCAATTGCAGCCGCGTCTCGTGGGCGGACGCGCCGCGGCGGGCGACATGACCGATCCCGAGAGCGGCCGCATGGAAGTGGAAAAGGGCCTGCGCCTGCGCCTCGCACCGCAGGGCATCACCGGCACGAGCTACCTCGAGATGGACTACATCGATCCGCCGCCGCCCGTGCTGCCGATCGACTGGACGCCCGACAACCTGTACATCCCGAGCGCGCCGTCCACGGTCACCGCCATCGTGAATGCTGCGCAGGACATCCTGGAGAAGCTGCATCGCGTCGACATCGAGGCGACCGTCGCGCGCATCGACAGGCTCCTCGACACCACCAACGAGCGCGTGGCGGGGCTCGACACGAGAAAGCTCTCCGCCCAGGCGGAAAGGACGCTCGGGAAGCTCGAGTCCGCCCTCGAGCAGCTGCAGGTCAAGAAGCTCTCCGACGAGGCCAATTCGCTCATCTCCGAGATGCGCCAGTCCAATGCCGCGCTGAAAGCCCAGCTCGAGAATCCGGCATGGGCGAGGATCCCGGAGGACACCTCGGCGGCCATCGACGGCGTGCGCAAGCTCGTGAGCGATCCCAAGCTCGCGAAGACGATCGCCGACCTCGAGCGCATCACCGGCCGCTTCGACCGCCTCTTCGGTTCCTCGGATGCCGACATCGCCACCACCTTCGACAACCTGCGGACGATCACGGACAACCTCCGCGATCTCACCGAGGACACCAAACGCTATCCCGCGAGCGTGATCTTCGGCAAGCCGCCCGCACCGCTGGAGCGCAAGCCATGATCGTTTCGCGCCGTCAGTTCGTTCACGCCGCCGCGGCGATCGCCGCGTCCGGATTCGTGGGGGGATGCTCGCGGCCGGCGCCCATCAAGGGGACCTACGTCCTCGAGCCCGCGATGCCGCCTGCGGTGGTGCGCACGCATCCGGGCCTGCTGCGCGTGGGCAACGTCACCGTGGCCGCGCCCTATCGCGGGCGCACGTTCGTCTATCGCGAGACCGACCTCAAGTACGAGACCGACTACTACCACGAGTTCCTCGTGGCGCCGGGCGCCAACGTCGCCGAGGCCACCGTGCGCGCGTTGAGGGCGGCCCGGGTCTTCGATGCGGTGGCGCCGGGCGGCGTGGCGGTGGAATCGAACTGGGTGCTCGACGGCTTCGTCGAGGCGCTCTACGGCGACGGCCGCGTGCCGGCCAAGCCCAATGCCGTGCTGCGCATCACCTGGTTCCTGCGCCCGCACTCGGGCGATGCCGGCGTGCCGGTGTGGACGCGCAGCTACGAGCGCGCGATCCCGTTCACGACCGGAAGCGCCGCGGCGTACGTCGAGGCGCAGAACACGGCCCTGTCGCAGATCCTCGCCGAGCTCGCACGCGACCTGTCGGCGGCGAACCTGCCGAAGCCCTGATCATTTCGCGCCGTCCCTTCCGCGGTAGCGTGCGCGCGCCCGATGGCATGATGGTGCCTTCCGCGCGCGGGTGTCGGTTCGTCATGCGCGTGCCATTGCGATGCTGCATCGTTGCCTCGCTTCTCCTGGCGGGCGTTCCCGCGCATGCGCAGGTGCCCACCGTGGACGCGATCGAGGCCGAAGCCGCCGCGGTCGATCCGGCGAAGAAGCCGGTGTTCGGTCCGCGCCTCGCCTGGAGCGACTTCTTCGATCCGCGCGACGGCCAGTTCGACCTGTCGAAGTTCCTGGCCATGCCCCGCAATTTCCTCCCGGTGCCGGTCGTGGTGACCGAGCCCGCGGTGGGCTACGGCGGCGGCATCGTGGGCATGTTCCTGCGCCCGCGCCACGCCGCCGGCGACGAGGGCTTCGCCCGTCCCGACATCTCGGCCGTGGGCGCCATCGCCACCGAGAACGGGACCTGGATGGCGCTGGCCGGCGACTCGAGCAAGTGGCTGGACGGCCGCCTGCGCACGCTCGCGGGCGCTGCCACCGGCCTCGTCAACCTCGACTTCTACGGGCTGTCGGGCGACGCGACCTCGCGCGACGTCGCCGTACGCTACACGCTCGCCATGTCCGGCGCGCTTCTGCAGGCCAACTGGCAGGTCGCGCCGAAGTCGCCGTGGGCGGTGGGGCTGCGCTATCTCTACGCGGAAGTGGAGCCGCGGCTGCGCGACCAGCCGCTCTTCCCCAACCTCGCCGACCGCGTCCGGGTGAACCTCTCCACGCCGGCGGCCGTGCTCGAGTACGACACGCGCGACAGCCTCTTCACGCCCACGAACGGGATCTACGCCGAGTCGTCGTACTTCGTCTCGCGTGAATCCTTCGGCGCCTCGGTGGACTTCGAGCGCTTCGACCAGACGCTGCTCGGCTGGCACCCGGTGCGCGACGACGTCTTCCTCGGCGCGCGCGGCCTTTACACCTGGACCTCGGAGGGCACCCCCTTCTTCATGCGTCCGTTCGTGCAGCTGCGCGGCGTCCCCGCGATGCGCTACCAGGGCGACGACGCCGGCTCGGTGGAAGTGGAGGCACGCTGGCAGTTCCACGGCCGGTGGAGCGTGGTCGGCTTCGGCGGCGCCGGCCGCGCATGGACCAGCAACAGTCGCGGCTCCTTCACGCAAAGCGTCGGTGCGGGCGGGGCCGGCGTGCGCTACGAGCTCGCGAGCAGGTTCGGCATGCACGTGGGCATCGACGTCGCCGCGAGCCCGGGCACGCGCGCGGTCTATCTCGTGGTCGGCAATGCCTGGTTCCGCCCCTAGCCGGGACGGCTTGCCCCGCACCCGGGAACCGCAGTATATGATTCATGTCATGGTCTTGACACGATCGAGCGGCTAAGGTGACACCATGAGTGACGACAAGAGCAATCTGGGCACGAAGTGGTGGGCCAAGAACCTCGAAGACGTCGATCGCGAGGTCGCGCGTCTCGCCACGCTGTGCAAGGTTCGCCTGCTCGATCCGGGCATCATCGAGCGCGTGCTCGCCAACGACGCCTCGGTCTGCGGCACGGCCAACAAGCCTGCCTTCGACAAGCTGCGCAACGCGCTCATGCTCCACTACCACATCCGCGACAAGGCCTCGAGTGCGATGGGCGAGACCCTCACCGCCGAAGTGATCAAGGACATCGTCGCCAACATCCGCACGCGGATCGGCGACAAGCTCGGCGGCGAGCCTTCATAGTCTCAACGCGCTGGCACGCCGCGGGTGCTCGGCTTTTGGAGTTCCAGGACATGAGCAGGCCGAGCCCGGCGAGCAAGCTCGCACGCAGCCAGGACATCGCCACCAAGGTCGGCACCGTCTTCCGCAAGCGCGTGGAGATCGCGCAGGATGCCCTCTCGCGGCGCCTCGCGCAGGCGCGCGAGGACCACGGCGTGGGCGCGCCTCCCGCCACGCCCGCCGACGCCGCCCGCCTGTGGACCGACGCGTACGCCTACGCGGTCGACGCGAGCCAGCGCGCCGTGCTCTTCTGGGACACGTTGCGCCAGCGCGGCAATGCCTTCCTCGAGCACGCCAACGCCGGACTGCCCCCCGTGCTCCACTTCGAGCACGAGATCGTGGTCGATGGCCGCACGCTCGCGCGCCCGGTGAACTACGCGCTCGTGCGCATCGTGCCGCCCGCGGGCACGCAGATCGATCCCACGTCCCGCCCTTACGTCATCATCGATCCGCGCGCGGGCCATGGTCCCGGCATCGGCGGCTTCAAGGACGACTCGCAGGTGGGCGTGGCGCTGCGCGCGGGCCATCCCGTCTACTTCGTGATCTTCTTCCGCGACCCCGAGCCCGGGCAGACGCTGCTCGACGTGTGCCGCGCGGAGCAGGCCTTCGTGCGCAAGGTGCGGGAGCTGCATCCGCAAAGCCCCAAGCCCGCCATCATCGGCAACTGCCAGGGCGGGTGGGCGGCGATGATGCTCGCCGCCGCCGATCCCGACGACACCGGCCCCATCGTGATCAACGGCGCGCCGATGTCCTACTGGGGCGGCGCGTGGGACGAAGGCGCGGGCGACAATCCGATGCGCTACGCCGGCGGCATGCTGGGCGGCGCCTGGCTCGCCTCGCTCACCGCCGACCTGGGCGACGGCGTGTTCGACGGCGCGCACCTCGTCGACAACTTCGAGAACCTCAATCCCGCCAACACCTTCTGGGACAAGTACTACCACCTCTACTCGAACGTCGACACCGAGCCCCCGCGCTTCCTCGAGTTCGAGCGCTGGTGGGGCGGCTTCTACCTCATGAACCGCGAGGAGATCGAGTGGATCACCCGCAACCTCTTCGTCGGCAACAAGCTGTGGACGGGCGATACGAAGGGTCCGGGCGGCGAGGTGTTCGACCTGCGCTCGATCAAGGCGCCGATCATCCTGTTCGCGTCGATGGGCGACAACATCACGCCGCCGCAGCAGGCCTTCAACTGGGTGGCCGACGTCTACGGATCCACCGACGAGATCAAGTCGCGCGGCCAGGTCATCGTGGGGCTGGTGCACGAGAGCGTGGGCCATCTCGGCATCTTCGTCTCCGGCAAGGTGGCGAACAAGGAGCACGCGCAGATCGTCGAGGTGCTGCATTCGATCGAGATGCTCCCGCCCGGACTCTATGCGATGCACATCCGCGAGCGCAAGGGGCGCGGCGGGGCGACCGAATTCGACGTCGCCTTCGAGGAGCGCACGCTCGAGAGCGTGATGGCGCGGCTGAACCGCTTCCAGCGCGCCGACGAGCAGCCGTTCGAGGCGCTCGCCGCCGTCTCCGAGTTCAACCAGCGCGCCTACGAATTGTTCCTGCAGCCGCTCGTGCAGGCAGGCGCCAACGAGTACACGGCCAAGCTCGCGCGCACGCTGCATCCGTTGCGCGCGCAGCGCTGGGCGGTCTCCGACCTCAATCCGTGGCTTGCCTGGCTCGGCCCTGCCGCGCATGCGGTGCGCGAGCAGCGCACGAGCGCGGCCACTGACAATGCCTACGTGAAGCTGGAGAAGGCCGCCTCCGCGGCGATCAGCGCCTCGCTCGACCACTATCGCGCAGTGCGCGATGCCGCCAGCGAGGCGGCATTCTTCCTCACCTACGGCAACGTCTTCTCGCTCTACGTGGCGGACAAGCGCCCGTCCGCGCCGGCGGGCGTGGCGGAGCCGCGCGACCTGCCTTTCGTGCAGGAGGCGCTGGCCTCGATGGCGCAGGGGGGCTATCCCGAGGCGCTGGCGCGCGTGGCCTGCCTCCTGGCGCGCAAGGGCGAGCCCGTGCTGCTGTCGCGGCTGTCCACGCGCCAGCAGCTCCTGGGCGAGTATCGCGACCTTCTCCCCGACATGCCGCCCGACCAGTGGCGGCGCATCCGGGGCGAGCAGGACATCGTCGTCCGCTATGCGCCCGACGAGGCGCTCGCCACCTTGCCCGAGCTGCTGCGCGACCCCCGCGACCGCGCGCGCCTCGTCACGCTGGTGCGCCGCCTCGTGCAGGATCCGCGCGTACGGCGCACCGATCCCACCAAGGGCCAGCTCGCGATGGTGGAGGAGCTGAGCCACGTGCTAGCGCTGCAATCCCCGCCTGCCGCGGCGCCCGCGAAGAAGGCGAAGACGCCCGCGCCCAAGGCTGTGACCCGGGGCACGGCCCCGCCGCGGGCACGCAAGACGGTGCGCAAGCGCGGCACCGTGCGCAAACCCGGGACCAAGACCTCTTCACGCCCCTAGCGAGCCCCTCATGGAACGAACGCGCGAGAAATACCAGCGTCTCCTCGATTTCTGCAAGACGCTGCCACCGGTGCCCACCGCGGTGGCGTACCCATGCGACGAGAGCTCGCTGCGGGGAGTGGTGGACGCCGCGGCGCTCGGGCTCATCGCCCCGATCCTCGTGGGTCCCAAGGCGCTCATCGAGGAGGTCGCACGCAAGCACGGGATCGACATCGCCGCGCTGCCGCTCGTCGATGCCGCGGATACCGAGGCCTCCGCCGCCAGGGCGGTGGCCCTCGTGCGCGAGGGCAAGGCGGAGGCGCTCATGAAGGGGAGCCTGCATACCGACGAGCTCATGGGTGCGGTGGTGCGGCGCGAGACGGGCTTGCGCACCTCGCGCCGGGTCAGCCACTGCTTCGTCATGGACGTGCCCTCGTACAGCGAGACCCTCATCGTCACCGACGCGGCGATCAACATCGCCCCCACGATGGAGGACAAGGTCCACATCATCCAGAACGCCATCGACCTCGGGCACGCCATGCGCTTTCCCGAAGTGCGTGTCGCCATCCTCTCCGCGATGGAGACGGTGAATCCCAAGGTCCCGTCCACGGTCGAGGCGGGCGCGCTGTGCAAGATGGCCGATCGCGGGCAGATCACGGGCGCCATCCTCGACGGTCCGCTCGCGCTCGACAACGCGATCAGCCTCGAGTCGGTGAAGATCAAGAAGATCGATTCGCCGGTGGCCGGACGGGCCAACGTGCTTGTCGTGCCGGATCTCGAGGCGGGCAACATGCTCGCCAAGAGCCTGTCGTTCCTCGCCGGCGCCGACGCCGCCGGCATCGTGCTCGGCGCGCGCGTGCCGATCATCCTCACCAGCCGCGCCGACTCCAACACCACCCGCCTTGCCTCGTGCGGCATCGCGTCGCTCGTTGCCAGCGCGCGGCGCGAAGCGCCCGGCAAGGCGCTCGCCTGACGATGCCCGACGCGATCGCCGTCCTCAACGCGGGCTCGTCGAGCCTCAAGTTCTCGCTCTTCGAACCGCGCGGAGGCGAGCTGTCCGTCTTCGCCAGCGGCCAGGCCGAGGGCCTGTTCACCTCGCCGCGCTTCGTCGCGCGCGACAGCAGCGGCAAGGTGTTCGACGAGAAGTCCTGGGGCGACGGCGCGAGCCTCGGGCACGAAGGCGCGCTCGACTACCTCATCGCGCTGTTGCGTGCGCGCTTCTCGGCGTACACGCTCACGGCCGTGGGGCATCGCGTGGTGCACGGCGGCCCGGATTACGCGCGGCCCATCCGCGTGGATGCCGGGGTGCTCGCCGCGCTCGAGCGCTTCGTGCCGCTCGCCCCGCTGCACCAGCCGCACAACCTGGCACCCATCCGCCTGCTGATGGCGCGACAACCCGATTTGCCGCAGGTGGCGTGCTTCGACACCGCCTTTCACCGCAGCCAGCCCGCGGTGGCGCAGGCCTTCGCGCTGCCGCGCGAATTCGGCGAGCGTGGTGTCGTGCGCTACGGCTTCCATGGCCTCTCATACGAGTACATCGCGCAGGCGCTGCCCGGGCACGACGCGCGCGCGGCGACGGGCCGGACGGTCGTGCTGCACCTGGGCAACGGCGCCAGCATGTGCGCGCTCGCCGCCGGGCGCAGCGTGGCGAGCACGATGGGCTTCACCGCCGTCGACGGCCTCCCGATGGGCACGCGCTGCGGCAACATCGATCCCGGCGTGCTGCTCTACTGCATGAACGAGCTGCACATGGATGCGCGCGCCATCGAGAAGCTCATCTACCAGCAGTCCGGGCTCCTCGGCGTGTCCGGCGTGTCGAGCGACATGCGCACGCTCGAGGCGAGCGCCGATCCGCACGCGCGCGAGGCGATCGACCTCTTCGTCTACCGCATCGGCCGCGAGCTGGGCTCGCTCGCAGCGGCGCTGGGCGGGCTCGATGCGATCGTGTTCACGGCGGGCATCGGCGAGCACAGCGTATCGCTGCGCGAGCGCGTGTGCCGCGATGCCGCGTGGCTCGGCGTGGCGCTCGACCCCGCGGCCAATGCCGCCGGCGCCATCCGCATCAGCACCCCCGAAAGCCGCGTGGCGGTGCTCGCACTTCCCACCAACGAAGAGCTCATGATCGCGCGCCACACGCGCAACGTGCTCTCGCCCGCGAACGCTTCCTGAGGAAGAGACCGGAATGACCGCCGCATCGCACACGCGCATCCTCGAGGGCCGCAAGGCGCTCGTGGTGGGGATCGCCAACGACCAGTCGATCGCCTGGGGCTGCGCCAAGGCCTTCCGCGAGCTCGGCGCCGATCTCGCCGTGACGCACCTCAATGCCAAGGCGCGCCCGTATGTCGAGCCGCTCGCGCGCGACCTCGGCGCTGCCATCTTCATGCCGCTCGACGTGTCCGTGGAGGGCGAGCTCGAAGCGGTGTTCGACGAGATCCGCCGCACCTGGGGGCGCCTCGACATCCTCGTGCACTCGATCGCCTTCGCGCCGAAGGAGGACCTGCAGGGCGGGCTGCTGCAGTGCTCGGCGGCGGGCTTCGCCAAGGCGATGGACGTCTCCTGCCATTCGTTCGTGCGCATGGCCCGCCTCGCGGCGCCGCTGATGGACGAAGGCGGCACCATGCTCGCGATGAGCTACTACGGCGCCAACAAGGTCGTGCCCACCTACAGCGTGATGGGTCCGGTCAAGGCCGCGCTCGAAGCCTCGTGCCGCTACCTCGCCTACGAGCTCGGCGGGCAGGGCATCCGCGTGCATGCGATCTCGCCCGGCCCGCTCAAGACGCGCGCCGCGTCGGGCTTGAAGGACTTCGACCTCCTCCTCACCGAGGCCGCCCAGCGCGCGCCGCTGGGCGAGCTCGTGGACATCATGGACGTGGGCTTCACCTGCGCCTACCTCGCCACGCCCTACGCCCGGCGCCTGTCGGGCGAGACGCTCTACATCGACGGCGGCGTCAACATCATGGCGTGACACGGGCGCGGGCGCGCCGCCCCGCGCCCGGTGCCCGAGCTGCCGCGGCCCGGCACGGTCAGTACTTCTCCGGCACCCGCTTGTAGGCGTAGTCGGGGTCCTTGTAGCCCTTGGCCTTCTGCCGCTTGGGCAGCACGATCTTCGCCCGCGGCAATTCCTCGTACGGAATCCTCGACAATATGTGCGAGATGATGTTGAGCCGCACGCGCTTCTTGTTCTCGGAATTGGCGACGTACCACGGCGCCCACGCGGTATCGGTCGCCTCGAACATCGCATCGCGGGCGCGCGAGTAGTCGTACCAGCGGCTGTACGACTCGAGGTCCATCGGCGAGAGCTTCCAGATCTTGCGGCCGTCCTCGATGCGCGACGCGAGCCGGCGCGTCTGCTCCGCTTCGCTCACCTCGAGCCAGTACTTGAGGAGGATGATCCCCGAGTCGGTGATCGTCTTCTCCACCAGCGGCACGCCCTTGAGGAAGCGCTCGACCTGGTGCTCGGGCGTGAAGCCCATCACGCGCTCCACGCCCGCGCGGTTGTACCAGCTGCGGTCGAAGATCACGATCTCGCCGCCGGCGGGGAGGTGCGGCAGGTAGCGCTGCACGTACATCTGCGACTTCTCGCGCTCCGTCGGAGCGGGCAGCGCGACCACCCGGAACACGCGCGGGCTCACCCGCTCCGTGATCGCCTTGATGGTACCGCCCTTGCCCGCGCCGTCGCGCCCCTCGAACACGATGCAGACCTTGAGGCCCTTGGCCTGCACCCATTGCTGCAGCTTCACGAGCTCGATGTGCAGCTTCTTCAGCTCCGCGTCGTACTGCTTGCCGCTGAGCTCGCCGCCCGCCTGGTTGCCTGCGTCCGCGGACGCCTTGCGCGCGGGCCGCTTCGTGGCCGTCGCCTCCTTCACTGCCTTGTCCGTCGTTGCGCGGCTCGCACCGCGCGCCTTGCCCTTGTCCTTCGCCATCATTGCACTCCTCTTGCCGGTGGTGGAATCGCCGTCGCGGCCGCCGTGCGGCGGCGCCACAGCGCGTAGACGACTACGGTGCTCGCCGAGAGCACGAAATAGGCGAGCACCGTCGCGACGATCGCGGCGCTCGCGTGATTGAGCGTGGCCACCAGGAGCGCGAGCCCCGCGTTGCGCGAGGCGCTCGAGATGGCGGTGGCCGTGCGCGTGCCCGCGGCCGGCCCGCCCAGCAGATGTCCCGCCGCGAGGGCGAGCAGCGTGGCCACGACGATGGCCACCGCGACGCGCGGCCCGGCATCGAGCACGGTCTGGTACACGTCGAGGAGCGCCAGCACCAGCAACAGCCCGAGGAGGCCCGAGCCGACCTGCCGCAGCGCGGGCTCGAGCCGCGCGACCAGGCCCTCGAAGCGCCAGCGCGCGAGCATGCCGAGCGCGAGCGGCAGGAGCTGCGCCACCATCACCTGGCGGGCGAGGTGGCGCGGATCGACCGACGCCGTGCCCGCGTAGTACTCGTCGAGGCCCAGGATCCACAGCGGCATCGACACGATCGCCGCGAAGGCGAGGCCGATCTGCAGCACCGGCGCGAAGGCCGGGTGGCCGCCCGCGCCGAGCGAGTTGCGCAGCGCGAATGGCGCCCCCGGAGCGATCGCCATGAGCATCATCCCGATCTCGACCGGACGGGAGAGGTCGAACACCCTGCACACGAGCCAGACCATGCACGGCACGGCCACGAGCACCGCGAAGAGCGCGCGGGTGAGGAGCCCGGGCGGGCGCAGCACCGCGCGGAATTCCCCCGGCACCACCGCGAGCCCCAGGTCGAACATCACGACGAAGAGCGTGCAGGCGGCCGTGATCGACAGCAGCCAGTCGGGCACGATGCCACCGGGGATCATGGATGCGTCACCGGGTCGCCGCCGCGTGGCGTCGCGCTGCCCAGGCCCTGGAGATCGCCGATGCGTGCGAGCTCGCGATCCTCGCGAGCGGGGAAGGAGGCATCGACTGTCGCGTCGAGGAGGCGCAGCTCCTGCTCCAGCGCGGTCCGGCGCGACGCGGGGACGGCCTCGTGCAGGTCCTCGAGCATCGCGCGCATCCGCCGCACGACCTGGAGGCTTGCGCCGCCGCAGTGGCGGATCTCCTTGCAGGAGACCTCGACGTAGTCCTCCCAGTTCGGCGTGCGGAAGATGATCCGCGGCGCGCCCGCGTCGTCGTGCACGAGCTCGCTGCGCAGCCGCCGCTTGCCCACGAGCCGCAGGAGGCGGTGGATCTGGTCGAGGGCCAGCACCGCGGTGGTGGGATCGTTGATGGCGGGCGACAGCGCCTTCAAGGCGATGTCGACGAGGATGCGGAAGGCGAACATCGGATCCTGCTCGAGCGTGCGTTCGACACCCACCGCGACGGTCGCGTGCAGCACGCGGTCGTCGATCGATGCGGCGGCGCCGAAGAGGGCGAACAGCGGATCGTCCTCGGACACGAAGTCGCCCACGCGCGGCATGAACTCCACCACGCCCCCGTGGCGGCGCACGTGGCTCACGATCGAGCGCAGGTCCACGGCGAGCACGATGCCGGGAGCGCTGCGGTGCACGACCAGGCGCACGGGCTTGTCGGTGCCGATGCGCAGCGGCTGCACGTCGGCCATCGCCTCGGTGAGCAGCACCGGATAGACGCTGCGGATCACGTCCACCGCGGCATTGCCCACGTGGGCCACGACACTCACCGGGCGCAGGAGCCGCGCGGCGTAGTCGATGAGGAAGAGGAAGTCCGCGATGCTCGCGATGCCCAGCAATGCGACGAGGAACGCCACGAGCTGGCTCACCGCGGCTTCCTGGCGGTTCAACGCCATCACCGCGAACACGAGCGTGAAGGTGAACAGGCCCACGCTGTAGCGGACCACGTTGTTGCGCAGCAGGATCGTGGCGATGATGCGCGGCGTGAGCTGCCCGCCCGCGACCTGGATCGCCACCAGCAGCGAGCCGAACGTGAAGACGAGGAACGACAGCGTGAGCGTGATCGCGGTCTGGTAGAGCGCTTCCGCGCCGGCCGGAGCGAGGGCGGTCCACTCCCAGTGCAGCCAGCGGTCGAGCCAGCGCAGCGCCGGCACCGCGACGATCACGATCGCGATGGCGATGAGCGGCACCGTCCACAGTGCCGAGCGCAGGTAGCTCGTGAGCCAGTAGAGGCGGCCCCATGCGAGGCGGCCGCGCAGGTGGCGCGCGAACCGCCGCAGGCGCACCTCGGCACGCAGGAGAAGGCGCCGCGAGGTTCGCTTGCGAGGTGGCGTGCCGGCGTTATTCCGGGTCACGCGGCAAGGCCATCGTGAGATGCACGGAATCGCCCTGGCGCCGCGACTGCACGGCCCAGCCGGCGCGCGCAAACACGGCCTGCATGGCGCGATTGCGCGCGAGGACGTCGGCCTCGAAGGTGCCGATGCCCTGCGCCGAGGCGACACGGGCGAGATGGCGCAGGAGGTGGCCGGCGATGCCCTGGCCCCGGAAGTCCTCGTCGACGACGAAGGCGACCTCCGCGGTGCCGGGGGCCGCTACCACGTAGCGCGCGGAGCCGATGACACGCGTGTCGTCGTCGGTGGTGGCCACGAGGACGACCTCGCGCTCGGGATCGAAGCGCATGATGCGGTCGATCGCGCTCTCCGTGAGCTCGCGACCGCGGCTGAAGAGGCGAAGATAGATCGATTCGGGATCGAGCCCGCGCACCGCGGCCGCCATGCGGTCGCGATCATCGGGGCGCAGCGCACGTATCGTGACGGAGAGGCCACCCTTCGCGGTCTCTGCCGTCAGGTACGAGCGAGGGTCGATCACTTCGGCGGCGGGGACTCGACCGCGATGGCGACGGCCTGCACGTACTTCGCCTCGACCTGGTCGCCCTTGGCGATGCGCTTGAATTGCTCGGGGTCGGCGATGCGCACGTCGACCGTGCGGTTGGGCCCCTTGAGCGTGACCCTCTGGCTGGCGGGATCGACCGCCACGACATCGGCGACGAGCGTGACCTCGCGACCGCCCACGCCGGCGGGAGTCTCACCCGCCTTGGCACCTGCCGCACCGGCTGTCGCGGTGGTGCCCACCACGAGGCCGCCACCCTTCTTCAGCGAAACGGCCACGGCTTCGACGTACTTGATCCTGACCGAGTCGCCCACCTTGAGCTTGTCGAAATTCGTGACCTGCGGACCGGCGGTCACGGTGACGACGTTCCCTTGGGGGCCTTTGAGCGCGACGTCGCGTGTCGCCTTGTCGATGGACACGATGGACGCGGTGATGTCGACGGTCTTGGCGGCTCCCACCACGCCCGGCGCCGATGCCGCGACGACGCCACCGGACTGCGCGTAAAGGGGTGATGCCGCCGCAGCGACGGCGAGGAGGGGAGCGAGCAGCAATGTCTTGTGGTTCATGTCAGTTCCTTGGAGGAGAGCGGCGTCGGCGCGAGCGCGCCGACGCGCCGAGAATCAGGGCGTGGCGACGCGCGTCCACGCGCTGCCGGGATCGAACTTGCGCATGGCCTTCGCCTTGGCGGCGGAATCGGGACCGAGGTCGGCCTGGTAGACGACGCCGTCGTGGTTCACGATGAAGGTCATGATGCCCGAGCTGGCGTACTTCGCCGGATACGCCACCACGGCGAACCCGCCGATGGCACGGCGGCGCACGACGTAGTCGGTGGCACCTCCGCTCGCCTTTGCCGTCTGGCCTGCGAGCATCCGGTAGTAGTAGCCGCGATAGGGCGTGGGCGTGCCGGCCTTGCCCTGGTAGCCCTCGCCGGCGGCGCGTGCCACGAGGTTGCCGAGCGGGCTCGGGGCCTCGCCGGCAGCGGCGGGCCAGTACAGGCCGTCGTGCTTGCCTGCGCTGCTGGCGAAGCGTCGCGCATACTCGACGGTGCCGTCGCCGTTGCGGTCCACCGACGCATATTCGCGCTGGGCATCCACGATGGCCTGCATGACCTTGATGGCGTCGAGCTCGTTCGCGCCGATGCGCCGGGCGAGAAGCTCGGTGCGTCCGGCCGCCGTATCGAAGCGCCAGCGATCCCCTTTTTTCACCAACGGGAACGCGAAGGGGAAATCGTCGTTGCCGACGTTGAGCTGCATGGCGTCGCCCGCCGGGACGAGCGCGTGCTTGGCCGTGTAGGCCGCGACGAACTGCTCGCGCAGCGTGCGATCGGCCACGGCGTCACCCGATGCGAGGTCGCCACGGTCGTTGCCGAGCACCGCACGCAGCGCTTTCGCGTCATCAGCTTTGGCGGCTGCGACAAGCGCCGCCACGGCATCGTCCGGCGTCGCAAAGGTTCGCTGCGCAGCCTCCGCCGCGAGAAGGTACGGCGACGCGAGCAGCAGGACGGCGAGGGTAGCCACGCGTGCGGCGCGTTGCATCGACCGGCCGGAAAATTGCGCGGGAAGCATCAGCAAAGGTGACATGGAGATGCCGATCATCGCCGTCCTCCCCGTCCACCACCACCGCCGCCTCTTGCTCCACCACCACCTCCGCCACCCCGGGACATGTGTCCGGCTCCCATCGACGAGTTCATGCTCGATGCGCCGCGGTTGCTCGAGCTGCGTGCCTGCGACGCGCTGCGCGTGTCGAATGCCGAGCTGCCGCGGCCGCTCATGTCGTGCTGTCCCGCGCTGGCGCCGCTGTAGCCTCCGCGATTGCCTGCGCCGCCGTAATTGCCACCTGCGCCTCCGCCCGGTCGGTTGCCGGCGCCCGCGCCGCCGCGGTCGCCCGCGCCCGCACCGCCTCTATCCATTTGCGTGTTGCGCGGAGCCGCTACCTCGCCGCGCTGGATCTGCTGGCGGCCGGCGTCGGCATGACCGCGGAAGGCGTCGCGCGACGCGGCGTCGGCGGCCTGGCCGCGGCCGTTCTGCTGTGCAACGCCCTTGTCGCGATAGGGAACCGCGCCGCGGTGCTCGGCGTTGTGCTTCCAGTTGCCGTTACTGATGTTCGTCTTGTTGAAGTTGTTGTAGCGATTCACGTTGATGTCCACGTCGCCGCGGCCCCAGCCCACTCCACCCCAGAGCGCACCGCCCACGATGACCCCGGCCGTGAAGCCCAGGAGCGCGCCTCCGGCCACGTACCCCGGCGGATACCAGTAGTACGGCGGATAGGCGGGATAGGGCCATGCGCCGTACACCACGGTGGGGTTGTAGGACGGGACGTACACCACCTCCGGATTCGTGGGCTCGATCTTGATCACCGTGGTGTTGTTCTCCTGCGTGGTGATGACCTTCTGCTCCTTCGTGTCCTTGAGCGCCCCTTGCGCGGAAGCCTTGCTGCGCAGCGCCTGCGCCGTGGCAAGCACGTCCTTCTGCTGCGCGAGGAAAGCGTCGCCGAGCTTCTGCGTCCAGTCGAGCTTCTCGCTCATCATCGTGAGGACCTGCGGAAACACCGCGAGCGACTTCACGCTCGGGTCCCACTTCTGCTGTTGCAGCGCATCCTCGAGCGCCTTGTCCTTGAGTCCCGGGTTCGCCTTGACCCAGCGCTCGGCCTCGACCACCTCGAGCGGATAGGTGGAGGCCATCAGCACCTGTGCGAGCAAGGCATCAGGGTAGAGCGCGATCGGAGCAACGAGCTGGTCGAGCTCCTCCTGCGAGAACGTGGCACTCGCCGGGGCGGCGGCCTGGGTGCTGGCGGCCGCGGGCGGCGCGGTGGCGGGCGCGGTGGGCGTCTGGGCGTGCAGCGGGGGGAGGAGCGTGGCGCAGGCGAAGGCTGCGATCCAGCGCGAGTGTGATGCGAGGGGCATGGAAGTCACTTGAGGTTGCGCTGCGCTGTTTCGAGGAGCCGCAGCGCACCAGGATGGCGATGCGGCAAGGGTACTGGCCCGGAAGCCCGGGCGGCATGATCTACCGCAAGGATAACGCAGCGGCGACTGCGCGTGGCGTTCGCTCTTCAGCGTTCGCGTTGTGCTGCGCGATGCATGTCGGCCACATAGGTGCGGCACGCCAGCGCATGGCACAAGGCAGCGGGCAGGGCAAAGGCCGGCACGATCGCCAGTGCGGCCTGCAAGCCGTATCGATCGGACAAGGCGCCTGCGATGAACGCACCCCCGGCGAGGCCGATCAGGTTCTGCGCCATGGCGACGATGGCGGCGGCGGTCGCGCGGACGTGCGGCGGGACCACGTCCAGGGCTACGGCGATGACCGGGCCCACGCCCGCCATCATCACGACGGATCCGTGGCGAGGCTCCACACGAGCGCCATCGCCACGATGCTGCGTACCCGGCCCCAGCGGTCGGCCAGCATGGAAAGCGGCACCGAGGCCGCCGCGACCACGATCGACACGATCGACACGAGCATGGCGAGCTTCGTGTCGGTGAGGCTCCACGCTGCCGCGAGCGGGCCGAACATGCCCACCACGACATGCCGGTCGAGGTGATTGATCGCCATGAGGAGGAAGAGCAGCGCGAACGCCTGGTGCGCGAAGGCATGGGCGCCCGTTCCGGAGGGCGTGGCGGAGGGCGGCATGGGGCCGCATTCTGCAACAGCCCGCACGGCGTGGGCCGCCGCGCCGTCACGGCACGGTGCGATTGTCCCCCGCTGCCCGTGGCCACCGCGCGCTCGACGGCGCCGGCGGCCCCGTCCCGTTCAGCCGCCGTGGACCAGGATCCGGCCCAGCGCCGCGCGATCGGGCAGGCGCACGCTGCGTCCGTCCACGATCGCGAGGTCGTCGGCGCGGAAGCGCGAGAGCACGCGGCTCACGGTCTCCGTGGAGAGGCCCAGGTGGCGGCCGATCTCGGCGCGCGTCATCCGGAGCTCGAAGGCGCTGTCGGAGAAGCCGAGCTGGCGATACCGCTCGGCGAGATCGAGCAGGAACGACGCCACTCGCTGGTCGGCCGTCATGGTTCCGAGCAGGAGCATGCCCGCCAGGCCCCGTCCCGCCTCGAGCGACAGCGCGTGGACCAGCGTCTGCGCGAACGCCGGGTCCTGGCGCAGGAGCGCGTCGACACGCTCGGCGGGAAGCCGCCAGCAGGTCATGGGCTCGAGCGCATGGACCGTGGCTTCGTGCACGCCGCTGGCGAGCGCCTCGAAGCCCAGGACCTCGCCGGGAAGGCGGAACGAGGCGATGTGCTCCTCGCCATCGGGACTCGTGACGACCAGCATGCAGGAGCCGGAGCGGATCACGTACAGCCCCTCGAAACGGGCGCCGCTGCGCACGAGGACGTGCCCGCGCGGGACCCTGACGCTGCTGGCGCCCGGCGTGGACAGGCGCCACGCCAGCTCGCGTGCGCGCAGCACCTCCGCCGCCCGCCGCGAATCGCCGCCCGCCTCGTCACGGGGCCGTGCCTGCGCCGCGCCACGGCCGGTGGCGGAGACCGACGCGGGACTCGTGGCGAGATCGCTCATGTGACCAATGCGGGAACCACGTCGACGAAGATGATCTTCACGATCGTCATGCCGGGAAAGATCATCGCGTAGCCCAGGTCCGGGCGATCGGTGGGGGCGAGCTTGTTGGCGTAGGCGAGGATCGCGGGATTGCCGCACGCGCCCGCGACGATGCCCGCGACCTCGTCGTAGGGCATGCGGAAGACGAGGAAGCCCAGGATCATGATCGGGATCACGAGGGCGAGCAGCACGAGCGCGCCCAGGCCCAGCATCATGAAGCCGGTCTGCGAGACGGTGGCGGCGAACTTCGGCCCGGAGGCCATGCCGACCTGGGCCAGGAACAGCGTCAGCCCCAGGTTGCGCAGCACGAGGTTGGCCGACAAGGGAATCGTCCAGTTGAGCCCGCCCGTACGGCGGAAGTTGCCGAGGATCAGCGCCATGATGAGCACGCCCGACAGGCCCACGGCGATCTTGCCGATGCCCGGCAGCGGCAGCTGGATCGCGCCGAGCAGGAAGCCCGCCGCCATGCCGAGCCCGATCGACACGTAGCTGAACTCGGCGGTGCCCTTGATCGAATCGCCGAAGTGCTTGCGCAGCGCGGCGAAATCGTCGCGATGCGCGAGGAGGCCGATGCGATCGCCGAACTCGAGCACGAGGTCGGGTCGCGGCAGGATGTCGGTGTCCCCCCGGCGCACGTGCGCCACGATCGAGGCCTTCCGGCCCGGCAACGCCAGGTCGCCGAGCGCGCGGCCCACGATGGCGGGCCGGGAGGCGAACACGCGGACATAGTCGAGGTCGCGGCGGTCCTTGGCGATGCGGCCCGGCGCCGCTTCGCCCAGCATCTTGCGCGCGCTTTCGAGCGCGACCTGCGTCGAGGCGACGGCGAGGAGCACGTCGTCCTCGGCGAGCACCGTGGCGGGGGCGGCCGGCTCGTTCTGGCTTTGCCGGCGCAGGGCCGCGATGCTCACGCCCGCGGGCAGGGCCGCGCTCACCTCGGAGAGCGTGCGGCCGATGTGCTCGGGATTGCGCAGCGCGATCTCGAGCAGCTCCATGCCGCCGGCACCCGGCCGGTCGAGCCGCGGCTTCATGACCATGAAGGCGATGTAGAGCAGGAGGATCGGTCCGGCCACGCCGAAGGGGTAGGACACCGAGTAGCCGACGGCGGGATCGTCGTTGCCCAGCGTCACGATCGCGGCCTGCAGCGTGGGCGTGCTCGTGCCGGAGCCGGCGAAGAGCCCGAGCGCATGGCCCAGGTTCAGCCCCATCACCTTCACGAAGAGGAGGCTCACGAGCCCCGCGCACAGCACGCCCACGAGGGCGATGAAGTTCGCCTTGCGTCCCTCCGCGCTGGTGAGGCCCAGGAAGAACTGCTTGCCGTACTGCACGCCCACGGCATAGAGGAAGAGCGCGAGGCCGAGCGTGCCGACCATCGGCGCGGGCGCCGACTTGGGTGCGAACCAGCCGACCGCGAGCGCCACGAAGAGGACGGCGCCCACCCCGAGCGAGAAGCCCTTGATGTTGATCTCGCCCACGAGATAGCCGATGGCGATGGTGAGGAATACCGCCATCAGCGGTTGCTGCTCGAGCAGGGTGCGCAGGAATTCCAAGGTCTTCCCCGATGAGTTGCCTGGTGATCGTCGTCTAGTAGACGGTGAGGCCGTGGCTGCGGAACTGCCCGCGCACCCGCTCGGTCAGCGCGGCGTCGGGCGGCTCGACGTTGCCCAGCGTGTATTCGAGGCCCAGCTTTTCCCACTTGTCGCGGCCCATCTGGTGGAAGCGCAGGATCTCCACGCGCTCGACGGTCGCGAGGCTCCCGCAGAACTGCGCGACCTTCTCGACGTTGTCGACGCCGTCGGTGAGGCCCGGCACGAGCACGTAGCGGATCCACATGGGACGGCCGAGCGCCGACAGCCGCCGCGCATAGTCGAGCGTGGGCTGCAGCGGCTGCCGCGTCACGCGCTCGTAGATCTCGGGGTCGCCCGACTTGATGTCGAGCAGGTTGAGGTCGATGGACGCGAGGTCCTCGTCGGTGAGGCGCTCGCCCAGTCGCCCCGACGTGTCGAGGCAGGTGTGCAGGCCGAGTGCCTTGCAGCGGCGGAACACCTCCACGACGAAGGCCTTCTGCACCACGGGCTCGCCGCCGGAGATCGTGATGCCGCCCCTGGAGAGCTTGAGCACCGCGGCGTACTTGCCGATCGTCTTCATGGCGCGCGACACGGTCACGGGGTGGCCGTTGTGCTTGTGCCAGGTATCCGGGTTGTGGCAGTACTGGCAGCGCAGCAGGCAGCCGGTGAGGAAGGCCACGAAGCGCAGTCCCGGCCCGTCCACCGTGCTGCCCACCTCGTAGGAGTGGACGAAGCCCGCGATGTCCTCGCCGGGGGCATCGAGCTCGGTGTCCCCGGGCTGCACGGCAAAATAGTCGCGCGAGGCCTTCGTCTCGTTTGCGCCACGCCTTGCGACATGCAGCGAATAGCGGCTGCCCACCAGCGTGTCCGCCATGGGGGTCCTAGATCGCGCCGTGGAACGTGCGGTTGATGACGTCCTGCTGCTGCTCCTTCGTGAGCTTGACGAAGTTCACCGCGTAGCCCGACACCCGGATCGTGAGCTGCGGATACTTCTCCGGATGCTTCATCGCATCCTGCAGCGTCTCGCGGTTCAGCACGTTGATGTTGACGTGGAAGCCGCCGGTGCCGAAGTAGGCGTCGAGCGCGCCCACGCCGCGGTCGAGGCGCTCCTGCGCGTTGCCGAGCGCGGACGGCACCACCGAGAGCGTGAGCGAGATGCCGTCCTCGGCGTCGTCGTAGGGGATCTTGGCCACCGACATGAGCGCCGCCAGCGCGCCATGCGTATCGCGGCCGTTGGAGGGATTGGCGCCGGGGGCGAAGGCCTCGCCCTTCTTGCGGCCGTCGGGCGTGTTGCCGGTGGCCTTGCCGTACACCACGTTGGACGTGATCGTGAGCACCGATTGCGTGTGCACGGCGTTGCGGTAGGTCGGGAAGCGGCGGATCTTGTTCATCATCGTCGACACCAGTGCCTTGGCGATGTCGTCGGCGCGGTCGTCGTTGTTGCCGAAGCAGGGGAACTCGCCCTCGGTGTGGAAGTCGACGATGATCCCGCGCTCGTCGCGGACCGGACGTACCTTGGCGTACCGGATCGCCGACAGGCTGTCGGCGGCATGCGAGAGGCCGGCGATGCCGCAGGCCAGCGTGCGCAGCACGTCGCGATCGTGCAGCGCCATCTCGATCGCCTCGTAGCAGTACTTGTCGTGCATGTAGTGGATGACGTTCAGCGCATTCACGTAGGTCTGCGCGAGCCAGTCGAGCATCGGATCGAGGCGCGCCATCACCTCGTCGTAGTCGAGGACGTCGCCGGTCACGGGGGCCAGGCGCGGGGCGATCTGCTCGCCGCTGATCTCGTCGCGGCCGCCGTTGAGCGCGTAGAGCAGCGTCTTGGGCAGGTTGACCCGCGCGCCGAAGAACTGCATCTGCTTGCCGAGGCGCATGGCGGACACGCAGCAGGCGATGGCACAGTCGTCGCCCCACTTGGGCCGCATGAGGTCGTCGGCCTCGTACTGGATGGAGCTGGTGTCGATCGACACCTTGATCGCGAAGCGCTTGAAGCCCTCGGGCAGGCGCGTGGACCAGAAGACGGTCAGGTTGGGCTCCGGCGCGGGGCCCAGGTTGTTCAGCGTGTGCAGCATGCGGAACGCGCTCTTCGTCACCAGCGTGCGCCCGTCGTCGCCCATGCCGCCCACCACCTCGGTGACCCACACGGGATCGCCGGAGAAGAGCGCGTTGTATTCGGGCGCGCGGAGGAAGCGCACGAGGCGCCACTTGATCACGACGTCGTCGATGATCTCCTGCGCCTGCGCCTCGGTGAGCGTGCCGTCGCGCAGGTCGCGCTCGAAGTAGATGTCCCAGAACGTGGACAGCCGCCCGGCGGACATCGCGGCGCCGTTCTGCTGCTTGATCGCGGCGAGGTAGCCGAAGTAGGTCCACTGCACGGCCTCGCGCGCATTGGCCGCGGGACCTGCGATGTCGTGGCCATAGCTCGCGGCCATCTCCTTCAGCTCCTGCAGCGACCGGATCTGCTCGGCGAGCTCCTCGCGCACGCGGATCACCTCCTCGATGGAGTGGCGGTCGTCGAGCTCGGCCTTCTCGCGCTGCTTGTCCTCGATGAGGAAATCGACGCCGTACAGCGCGACGCGCCGGTAGTCGCCGATGATGCGGCCGCGGCCGTAGGCATCGGGCAGGCCCGTCACCACGCCGGACTTGCGCGCCTTGCGGATCGCGGGCGTGTAGGCATCGAACACGCCGTCGTTGTGCGTCTTGCGGTACTTGGTGAAGATCTCGCCCACGCGCTCGTCGGGCTTGTAGCCGTAGGCCTCGAGGCTTGCTGCCACCACGCGCCAGCCGCCGTTGGGCATGATCGCGCGCTTCAGCGGCGCGTCGGTCTGCAGTCCGACGATGATCTCGTGGTCGCGGTCGATGTAGCCGGGACCATGGGCGAGGATGCCCGCGGGCACCTGCGAGACGTCGAGGATGCCCTTCTTGCGCTCTTCGGCCAGCAGCGGCGCCAGGGACTTCCACAGGTTCGTGGTGCGGGCGGTGGGGCCGGCGAGGAACGCGCCGTCACCTTCGTACGGCGTGTAGTTGCGCTGGATGAAGTCGCGCACGTCGACGCGCGACTGCCACACGCCAGGGGTGAAATCCCGCCATGGATCCTGGCTGCGCGCGGCAGCCTTCAGCGCAGTTGCCATCAGCGTCTCCTGTCAGGCTTACGGAACGACCTTGCGCATCTCCGGTGCATCCGCCTTCGGCTTGGGCAGGGGCGTCTTGCCCGACTTGTCCTTGGCGGCGATGGCGGCGGAGTCGGCGGCGGCCTCGCCGTATCCGGTGCCCGCACCCTTGGTGGCCGACTTGACGGCCTGCTGCTTGGCGGCGGCGTCGGGTGCCGTCCTCGGCATGTCCTTGGTCGCGGCGGCCTTCGCGGAGCCCTCGGCGGCGCCGCCGGTGTACCCCTTGGCGGTACCCTCGGTGGCGCTCTTCAGGTTCTTCTGCGCGGCGGCATCGCGTTGCGCCTTCGCCGTGGCCTTGTCGGTGGACGTCGCGGGCTGTTGCGCCGCAGCGACGCCGATGAGGGCGGTGGCGGCGACAATCGCCACGGCCATATGAGACTTGTTCATATACTTCCTCCTTCGGGGTATTGGCGGAATCCGCCTGTGGTATCGAGAATTCTCGGCGCGCCCTTTGCGCGCCGTCTTTGCAAATCTGGACATTCGTTCAGGGCCGTCGGCATAATCGGGTGCCGCCACGGCATCGACCGTGGGCTTGCCGATGCGGTGTGCGCAGACATGACAGGAGCGCTTTTGGCGGCAAATTCGAGTATCCACGGTTCGCGTCACGACGACGCGTCCCCTTCCTGGCCCGACCAGCGGGTGGGCGCGTTCACCAGCGTGCCCGGCCTGCTTTCCAGCATGGGCGCCGATCCCGGGCGCATCCTGGCGATGGCGGGGCTCTCCCCCGACGCGCTCGATCGGGCCGACCAGCGGGTTCCCTATGCGAGCCTCGGCCGCCTGCTCTGCGTGGCGGCGGAGCAGACCAAGTGCCCGCACTTCGGGCTCCTCTGCGGCGAGGCATGGCAACTGCGCGACTATGGCTTTGCCGGCGAGATCGCCCGCAATTGCGAAACGGTGGGCGCCGCGCTGCGGATGTTCGTGCTCTACCAGCGGCTCAATAGCGGCGGCGCCATGACCTTCCTGGTCGACCACGGAGCAAGCGCCGACTTCGGCTATGCGATCTATCAACCCGAGGTCGCCGGCAGCGAGCATATCTATGCCTCCGCCCTCGCCGGTGCCGTCAACCTCCTGCGGGAGCTGTGCGGGGGCGCGTGGCCGATCCAGACCGTGCTGCTTCCCCATGCGCGCCCCGCGCACATCGCGGAATACCGGCGGGTCTTCCATGGGAGCCTCCGCTTCGACTCGGATCGCGCCGCCCTGCGCTTTCCGCGCGAGTGGCTCGCGCATCCGGTACCCGGCGCCGATGCCGCGCAGCGACGCGTCCTCGAGGCGCGGGCGCAGGAATTCGGTCCCGGCGCTTTCGTCGATCGCGTGGTGCGCGCGTTGCGCACGCTGCTCATCGTCGGCCGCCACTCGGGTGACGACGTGGCGCAGTCGCTGGCCCTGCATCGGCGCACGCTCAACCGGCGCCTGAAGGCGCATGGCACGAGCTTCCAGGCGGTGCTCGATGGCGTGCGCTACGACTTCGCCCGCCAGCTCCTGGCCGACGGCGAGATTCCGATGGACGAGATCGCGATGACGCTGGGCTACAGCGGATTGAGCTCGTTCCAGCGGACCTTCCGGCGCTGGTCCGGAAACACGCCCGGACGGTGGCGCAACGAAGCGCGCGCCGCGCACCGGACCTCGAGCGTCGAGGTGAGGGCCTAGCGACGTCCGCGGCCGCTCGCTCCGGCGGGCTCTTGCGCTCCCACTTCGTGCGCTGCGTCGCACGACGCGCGGACGGCACGTCCTCCCTTGGTCTTGACGTGCATCAAGACATTGCGTCTCATTGTGCAAGGACGGCAGGCATGTGCCACGGCGGTCTCCATTTGTCGAGTTTTGCAAGGACGCATTCCGCTCGCGCGGGCAATGATGCGCACCGAGGTTCGCCCCGATGCAGCCATCCGCTGTTCGCCAGCAGCGCATGGCAGCCCCCGCCGGACGCGTCCGGCGCGCGGCCGCGGTGACAACACAAGGAGGAAGTCGATGAGCAAGAGCGCAAGCAAGTCCGCCGCGGGACCGGTCGCCGGTGCCTTCAGCCAGTTCTTCTCCGCCGCCGAGGCGCGCATCGATCGCTGGCGCGATCTCAACCGGGTCGCCAAGGCGCTCCTGGCCGGGGGTGACGCCGCGGGCCTGCGCAAGCGCGCGGCCGCAGCACTCGCCGAGCTCACCTCGCTCGAGGAGCTCAACGGGTATCCGGGTCCGCACCTCATGGCGGAGATCCACGATCTGCTCCAGTCGGGCGATGCCCGCGGCTTCGCCCGCCTCGTCGCCCGGGTGAGCGGCGCGCTCATGTCGGGCAGCTACCGCGACGACGCGCAGGCCTGGACGGCCGACGACGACTCGGAGGCGCAATTGCCGGACATCCTGCCGCCGTCGCTCGGCCGCGGGCAGAGCCGGCGTCCCTACTTCGAGGTGCTGATCGTGGCCGCCGGCGACCGCTCGACGTGGCCGTCGCTGCGCGACACCTTCCGGCGCCTGCGCCGCGACGAGGATGCCTTCACCTACGAGCCGGTGGTGGTCGGCAGCTTCGAGGATGCGGTCCTCGCCACGCTCTTCAACTTCAACCTCCAGTCCATCGTGGCCATCGAGGGCTTCGCCTTCGAGTCGCAGTTGAGCACGCCGGCCTTGCGCGAGCTCCTGTCGGCCCACGTGCCCGACGGGATCCAGGTGGGGCTGTCCGACCTGGGTGTTCCCCTCTGCCGCCTGCTGCACAACCTGCGGCCCGAGCTCGATCTCTTCGTGGTGACCGACCACGACGTCGGCAAGCTCGCAGGCGCCGAGGACGCCGACATCATCCGCCGCGTGTTCTACGGCGTGGAGGAGCCGATGGAGATCCACCTCGCCATCCAGGCCGGCGTGGCCGACCGCTATGCCACGCCGTATTTCGACAACCTGAAGCGTTACGCCGCGCGGCCGATCGGCACCTTCCATGCGTTGCCGGTGGCGCGCGGGAAGTCGATCTTCAAGTCGAACTGGATCCGCGACATGGGCGAGTTCTACGGCGCGAACCTCTTCCTCGCCGAGTCCTCCGCCACCACGGGCGGGCTCGACAGCCTGCTCGAGCCCACCGGCAACATCAAGGTCGCGCAGGACAAGGCGGCGCGCGCCTTCGGCGGCGACCGCACGTTCTTCGTGACCAACGGCACGTCCACGTCCAACAAGATCATCCACCAGGCGCTGGTGCGGCCCGGCGACATCGTGCTGATCGACCGCGACTGCCACAAATCGCATCACTACGGCCTCGTGCTCGCGGGCGGCGAGCCGCTGTACATCGATGCTTTCCCGCTCACGCAGTACTCGATGTATGGCAGCCTCGCGATCCGTCCCATCAAGGAGGCGCTGCTGCAGTTGAAGGCCGAGGGCAAGCTCGACCGCGCGCGCATGCTCGTGCTCACCAACTGCACGTTCGACGGCCACATCGCCAACGTCGAGCGGACGATGCTCGAATGCCTCGCCATCAAGCCTGACCTCGTCTTCCTCTGGGACGAGGCGTGGTACGGCTACGCGCGCTTCTCGCCGTTCCTGCGCCGCCGCACCGCGATGGGCGCCGCGGCGAGCCTGCGCGCGCTGATGCGCGATCCGGCGTATCGCGAGCACTACGAGGCGTCGAAGGCTGCGGTCGCCAAGCTGAAGCCCAACGATCCCAAGCTCCTCGACATGGCGCTCCTGCCGGACCCTGACAAGGTGCGCATCCGCGTATACGAGTCCGACTCCGTGCACAAGTCGATGTCGGCATTGCGCCAGGGCTCGATCATCGTGGTGGCGGACCAGGACTTCCCGTCCGTCGAGGCCGCCTTCAAGGAGGCGTTCTTCACGCACACCTCCACCTCGCCCAACCTCCAGATCATCGCCTCGCTCGACCTTGCGCGGCGGCAGATGGAGCTCGAGGGCTACGAGCTCGTGCAGCGGGCGATCCAGCTCGCCGTCGAGATCCGCCGCGAGATCAACGGGCATCCGCTCATCTCGCGCTACTTCCGTGCCGCGACTCCGGAGGAGATGATCCCCGCGGAATACCGGCGTTCCGGCTTCGCCGACTACGGCACGCCCGGCCGCACGCTGGCCGACACGCTGCGGGCGCTGCGCGAGGACGAGTTCTTCCTCGATCCCACGCGCATCACGCTGCTCTGCGGCAAGGCCGGGTACGACGGCACGCAGTTCAAGGCGCTGCTCGCCAACGACTACGACATCCAGATCAACAAGACCTCGCGCAACAGCGTGCTCGTGCAGATCAACATCAACAACACGCGAAGCGACATGGCGCATCTCGTGAAGGCGCTCGTCGACATGTCGCATGCCATCGACAAGCGGCTCGCCGACGGCGGCGAGGCGGAGCGCGAGGCCTTCGCGCAGCGCGTGAAGTCCCTCGTCGACGACGTGCCCGACCTTCCCAACTTCAGCCGCTTCCACGATGCGTTCCGGCTGGATGGCAAGAGCGCCACGCCGGAAGGCGACATGCGCGCGGCCTACTACATGGCCTACGACGCGGCCAACTGCGAATACCTGAAGCTCAACGACAAGCGCATCGACGAGCGGCTCAAGAACGGACCCGAGCTCGTGTCGGCCAAGTTCGTGATTCCCTATCCCCCGGGCTTTCCGATCATGGTGCCGGGGCAGGTGGTCACGCCGGAGACCATCGCCTTCATGCGCAAGCTCGACGTGAAGGAGATCCATGGGTTCAATGCCACGCGCGGACTCGAGCTCCTGAAGCCCGAGGCGCTCGCCGCCCATGGTGCCAAGGCCGGGCGCGCGCCGGCGCCGCGCACCAAAGCCACCTCCCGTTAGGCAACCGGAAAGGAACGGTCATGGAAATCTTCCTCAAGTGGCTGGCGGCGAATCCCTTCATCCTGCTCTTCTTCACGGTGGGTGGCGCGGTCCTCCTCGGCAAGTTCACGGTCAAGGGCTATGGGCTGGGCATGGTGGCGTCCGCCATCGTGGTGGGGGCGGGCATCTCCGCGTGGGCGTCCACCTACGGCATCAAGATGAGCCTCGACAACTTCACGAAGTCGCTCTTCTACTACCTCTTCATGTACGGGGTGGGGCTGCGCGTGGGGCCGTCGTTCATCAACAGCCTGAAGGGCGACGGCTTGAAGTTCACCGTGCTCGCGGTGTTCTGCTCGATCCTGGGACTCCTGGGCGCGGTGTTCTTCTCCAAGCTGTGGGACCTGCCCGCGGGCGCGGCGGGGGGCATCCTCGCCGGCGCGATGACGATGTCGGCGGCGATCGGCTCGGCGGAGGAAGCGGTGCGGCAGGGCGTGTTCCCGCTGGGGCCTGGACAGACCTTCGAGACCGTGAGCGGCATGATCGCGCTGTCCTACGGGCTGACGTACATCTGGGGGACGGTGGGCATCATCCTCATCTGCAAGTACCTGCCGCGCTGGTGGGGCATCGATGCCAAGGCGGCCGCCAAGCGCTACGAGGAGGAAGAGGGCGTGCCCAATGTCGACGATGCCGGCCTCACGGGCTACCGGCCGCTCGCGTTGCGCGCCTATCGCCTCACCAATGCGCAGGTCGTGGGCTCCACGGTGCTGCAGTTCCTGCAGCGCAATCCGGAATACAAGATCGTCAACGTGCGGCGGCCGGGCGCTGACCTCCCCGACAGCGACCGCTCCGACATGCTCGGCGCGCCCGACGACCTCGTGCTGCGCGAGGGCGACGTGATCGTGCTCGGCGGGCGCCTCGATTCGATGACCGAGCGCATGGGGCTCATCGGCCCCGAGGTGCCGGATGCGAAGGCGCTCAACATCCCGCTCGACCAGGCCGAGATCCTCGTCACCAACAAGGACATGGAAGGCAAGGAGCTGGGCGATCTGCGCACCGCCGAATTCGCGGGCCAGCTCGGCCTGCAGCGCCTCGAGCGCGGCGGCGTTCCGATCCCGGTGGGCCTGCACGTCAAGCTGCAGCGCTTCGACGTGCTGTTCGTGGTGGGCCTCAAGTCCGCCGTCGGCAAGCTCTCCGGCCTCCTCGGCAAGGTCGCGCGGCCGAGCACCGCCACCGACCTCCTCACGCTGTCGCTCGGCATGATCCTGGGCTTCCTCATCGGCGCGATCTCCTTTCCGCTGGCCGGATCCAACGTGGGCCTCGGCAACGCCGGGGGCCTGCTGGTCTCGGGCGTGATCGTGTCCTCGGTGGTGTCGCGCCTGCGCTTCTTCGGCAACACGCCCAATGCCGCGCGCAACATCCTGGAGGACCTGGGGCTCATCGTGTTCATCGCGATCGTGGGCATCAACGCCGGCGCGGGCCTCATCTCGCAGCTCACGGGCGCGGTCGCGCTGTACATCTTCCTCGCGGGCTTCATCGTCACCACCATCCCGCCGATCCTCGTGTGGGCCATCGGCTACCACTGGATGAAGATCAATCCGGCGGTGCTGATGGGCGGCGTGGCCGGCGCGCGGTCGCACTCGGGTCCTGCGCGCGAGGCGGCCAAGGAGATCGACAGCTCGGTGCCGTGGATCGGCTTTCCCGTGGGCTACGCGGTATCGGGCGTGCTGCTCACCGTGTTCGGCTATCTCGCGATGGTGCTGTCGAAGTAGCGACCGGGAGCGCGCATGGACTGGATGGCCGCGACGCTGGCGAAGTATCCGGAAGTCGCCGTGTTCTTCGTGGTGGGGATCGGCTACTGGCTCGGCAACCTGAAGGTCATGGGCTTTGCGCTCGGGCCGGTCACGGGGTCCCTCCTGGTGGGGCTTGTGGTGGGCTACGTGTTTCCGGTCACCGTGTCGTCGATGGCCAAGTCGCTGATGTTCATGCTGTTCCTGTTCGCCATCGGCTACTCCGTCGGGCCGCAATTCTTCAAGGCGATGAAGGGCGACGGATTGCGGTGGGCGGCGCTCGCGACGGTCATGTCCTTCACGGGACTGGGCGCCGCGTATGCCGTCGCGCGCTTTCTCGATCTCGATCCGGGGCTGGCGGCGGGACTCCTGTCGGGCGCCCTCACCGAGTCACCGGCGATCGGCACCGCGATCGAGGCGATCCAGTCGCTGCCGCTGCCCGAGGACGTGCGCGAGCGCCTCGTGGGACACGTCGCGGTCGCCGATGCGCTGTGCTACGTCTTCGGCGCGCTCGGGGTCATCGTGTTCTGCAGCGTGATCGGACCGAAGCTCCTGCGCATCGACCTCGCCGCCGAAGGAAGGGCGGTGGAGGAGTCGCTGGGCATCGGGCGCACGAGCGCCGGGGTGGGCTCGGCGTGGCGGCCGTTCGAGCTGCGCGCCTACCGGGTGCAAGAGGGCGGCCGGGTGGCGGGCCATACCGTGCAGCAGATCGAAGGCATGGTGCCGGACGCGCGCGTCTTCGTGGAGCGGATCCGGCGCGACGGCCGTCTCATCGAGCCGGACATGTCCACGGTCGTGCTCGCGGGCGACGTGCTGGCGTTGTCGGGCCGGCGCGAGATCCTCACCGACGTGATCGGCCGCGCAGGTGCCACCGAGATCGAGGATCGCGAGGCGCTCGACGTTCCGGTGATGGCGTGCGGCGTGTTCGTATCGAACAGGGCGATCGCCGGCAAGTCCATCGCGCAGATCGTGCAGTCGGACGTGCCGCTGCGCGGCGTCTTCCTGCGCTCGATCTCCCGCGGAGGGCAGGAGCTGCCGGTTGCACCCGGTACCGTGATCGAGGCCGGCGACATCGTGTATCTGTCGGGACGAACCGCCGCGGTCAAGCGCGCTGCCGACAGCCTGGGCGAGATCGTGCTGCCCACGGACCAGACCGACTTCGTCGCGCTGGGCCTCGGCATCGTCACCGGCGCCATCGTGGGCGTTTCCATCGTGGTTCCGCTGGGGGAGTTGCGCATCGCGATGGGGACGAGCGTGGGCACCCTGCTCGCGGGGCTCCTCGTGGGCTACCTGCACTCGGTGCGGCCCCGCTTCGGCAGGATACCGTCGGGCGCGGTCGCCCTGATGATCTCGCTGGGCCTGGCGGCGTTCGTGGCGATGATCGGCCTGGGGGCGGGTCCCCACTTCATGACGGCGGTGCGCGAGTCCGGCATCGGGCTGCTGCTGGGCGGCGTGCTGGTGACCCTCGCGCCGCTCTTCGTGGGCCTCTACTTCGGACGCTACGTGCTGAAGCTCAATCCGTTGCTGCTGCTCGGCGGGCTCGCGGGCGCGCAGACGATGACGGCGGCGCTCGCCGCCGTGCAGGAGCGTTCGGGAAGCTCGGTGGCCGTGCTGGGCTACTCGGGGACCGTGGCGATAGGCCACATCCTCCTCACGACGTGGGGCACGGTGATCGTGCGGCTCATCGCATAGCGAAGGCGCGCCCGGTCACCGCGCCTTCCGGCGCGAGCGCTCAGTTGAGATCCGCATCCTTGTAGTACTTGGTCCCCTTGGCGGTGAGCTCCAGCGCGAGGCCCTTGTCGGTGACCTGGTAGAGCCACACGCCCGGCGACACCGAAACGGCCCCCTGGTAGGCGCTGCCCTTGTCGCCCGATTTCGCGGCCGCGGTGGCCTGACCGCCGAACTCCCAGCCGGAGTTGATGAAATTGTTGAGCGCGGCGTCGTCCGCGAATACCCACACGACCTGGAACTTCTTGGCACCGATGCCAAGTCCCGCCTGCACCTCGGCCATCTTCATGTAGGTGATGGCCTTGGTCTTGTTGTTCACGGCGATGCCCTTCCCCGAGCCGCCGCCGGCCACGAGTATCTTCATCCCGAAATTGCTGAAGGCGGCGTAGCCCGCGGCAGACTCGACAGCCTTGCGCGCGGAGGGCTGCGCCTTGTAGAGCGCGGCGAGCGCGGCCTCGCCCGCCGCCTTCACTTCGGCCTGGTCCTTGGCCTTGTCCGCGGCGAATGCGAATCCGGAACTCATCGCCCAGAACAGGGCGGCTGCCATGATGCTGCGGTGGTTCATCGTCGTCTCCTCGTGATTGTCGGAATGTTTGAATGGAGCGTGTGCGGATCAACGCCCGCGCGGCGTGGCCGCGCGAATGCAAGACGATTCTGCGCGCGTCGCGATCCGGAGGAGATGACATGGGTCAGCTTCCCGTGCATGAGCGGGCCATCGGTGACAACGGTGGTGGCGTGCAGGTTGCCGCGAGCTGCGGCGATGCCTAGAAGAGCGGCGGCATTCCCGTGCTGCGCTCGGCGGGCGGTGGAGCAGCATTGCCCGTCATGCGATCGGCTTCCACCACCCAGCCGCCGCCCATCGCCTTGTAGATCGCGACGGACGACGTGAATACCGTCGCGCGCACCGCGGCGAGCTGCAGCTCGGCCGGAAAGAGCTGCTGCTCCGCCTGCAGCACCGTCGTGTACGACGTGTATCCGCCGTCGTATTGCAGGTGCGCGAGTCGCGAGTAGTCGCCGAGCGCATTCACGAGCCGCTGCTGGGCCGCGAGCTGCTCCTGCACCTTCTCGCTGGCCACGAGCGACTGGTCGACCTCGGAGAAGGCATTCTGGATCGCATAGCGATAGTTGGCGACCGCCGCGTCGCGCGCGCCTTCGGCGGCCGCCACCTGGCCGCTCACCGCGCCGAACGTGAAGATGGGGCCTACGAGCGAGCCCGCGTAGCTCCACACGCGCGCGGGCCCGGTGAACAGATCCGACAGCGCCGGGCTGCCCGAGCCCCCCGCGGCCGTGAGCGAGATCTGCGGGAAGTACAGCGCACGCGCCGCGCCGATCTGCGCATTGGCGGCCACGAGCTGGTTCTCCGCCTGCACGAGGTCCGGACGGCGGGTGAGGAGGTCCGACGGCACGCCGGCGGGCACCGCGGGCAGCGCGAGGTCGTAGATCGACTTGCCGCGCGCGATCGGGCCGGGGTTGCGCCCGAGCAGCACGCACAGCGCCAGCTCCTGCTGCGCTATCTCCGATTCGATCTGCGGGATCGCCGCCGCGGCCGTCTCGTATTGCGACTGCACCTGCGACACGTTCATCTGCGAGATCTGGCCGTACTGGAACTGCAGCTTGAAAAGGCGCAGCGATTCGCCGTAGGTATCGAGCGTGCGCTTGGCCACCACGAGCTGCTGGTCGAGGCCGCGCAGCGTGAGGTAGCTCGTGGCAACACCGGAAACCAGCGTGAGGATCACGCCCTTGCGCGCCTCGTCGGTGGCGAGAAGATTGGCCCGCGACGCTTCCGACAGCCGCTGGATGCGGCCCCACAGGTCGATCTCCCAGCTCGCGGAGAGCAATGCCTGGTACGCGCTCTGCGGATTGCGCAGCACGCTCGCGGCTTCGGGACTGATGCCCGATTCGGAGCTGCGCGCGCGGCCCGCCGACGCATTGCCGCCGAGTTGCGGGAAGAGTGCCGAGCGCGTCTGCGTGAGCACCCCCGCCGCTTGCTCGACATTGCCCACGGCGACCCTGATGCTCTGGTTGTGGGCGAGCGCTTCCGCGATCAGCGCATCGAGCACCGGATCGTCGAACTGCTTCCACCACGCGGTGTTCGCGGTGTCCGCGGCGTCCTTCGGCGAATAGAGGAAGGTGGCGGGCGTGTCGATCGCGGGCCGCGCGTAATCGGGACCCACGGTGCAGCCCGCGACGAGGCTCGCGCAGGCGAGGGAGGCGACGAGGCGCCGCACGGGATCGGCAGCGCGGCGCACAGGGCAGGCCAGGTCGCGCACGGGATCAGCCTTGCGGACGCGACGGCGGCGTGGAAGCCGACGGCGGGGGCGTGGAAGCGTCGGGCGGGACGTCAGCCGCAAGCGGTCCGGCGGCATCTTCCGCAGCGGTCGGCACCGCCGCGGCGTGCGCGGTCTCACCAACGTGCACGACCGTCTCCTCGCGGCCTTCCTTCATGCGGTCGAAGAGATAGAAGAGCAGCGGGACGTAGAGCATCGCGAGCGTGGTCTCCCCCAGCATGCCGCCGATGATGCCGGTGCCGATCGAATGGCGTGCATTGGCACCCGCGCCCACCGCGAGCGCCAGCGGCAGGCAGCCGATGGCAAAGGCGAGCGAGGTCATGATGATCGGCCGCAGGCGCTGCTCGCCCGCGAGGATCGTCGCTTCCATGATCGACTTGCCCTGCTTGCGGAAGTCGATCGCTGCGGACACGCGCAGCACCGCATTCTTCGCACCCAGGCCGATCAGCACGAGAAGGCCGATCTGGAAGTAGACGTCGTTGTCGAGCCCGCGCAGGTGGTTGGTGAGGAGCGCGCCGAGGATGCCGAAGGGCACCGCGGACATCACGGCCCCGGGCAGCGTCCACGATTCGTACTGCGCGGCGAGCACCAGGAACACGATGATGAAGCCGAAGATGAAGGCGAGCCCCGACGTGCCGCCCGATTGCTTCTCCTCGAAGGCGAGCCCCGACCACGCGAACGTATAGCCGGGCGGCAGCACCTCGCCCGCGACCTCTTCCATCACCCTGATCGCGTCGCCCGAGCTGTAGCCTGCCGCCGCGTTCCCGTTGATCTTGGCCGCCGCAAAGCCGTTGAAGTGCGGCAGGATGTCCGGCCCCGACGTCCATTCCGTCGTCACCACCGCCGACAGCGGCACCATCTGGTTCTGGCCGTTGCGCGTGTACAGGCGCGTGAGGTCCTCGGGATTCTGCCGGTAGGGCGCATCCGACTGCAGGATCACCCACCACACGTTGGAGAAGAGGTTGTACTGGCTGACCGCGAGCGAGCCGAACTGCGCCTGGATGGCACTGTAGACGTCCTGGATCGGCACGCCCAGGAGCTGCGATTTCTCGCGATCGACGTTGGCCTTGAGCTGCTGCGTGCTCGCGTTGTAGGTGGTGGCGAGCCCGGTGAGCTCGGGACGCGCCCGCGCCGCCTTCATCACGTCCTGCAGCACGTGCTCCAGCGCCACCGGATCGCCGGTGCCGGTGTCCTGGATCCAGAACTCGAAGCCACCGGTGGTGCCGATGCCGGGAATGGCGGGCGGCGCGATGGGCACCACGATCGCTTCCTCGATCTGGCTCGACCTGGCATAGAACGTCTGCAGGATAGTGCGCACGTTCTGCGCCTTGGCCGTCTCGATGCTTTCGTAGCGCTTGTCGAAGTCGTCGAAGTTCACGAAGATCGTGCCGGCGCTGGTCTTGAACCCGCTGTCGAGCAGGCTGTAGCCGGTGACGACCGTGCGCGTCTTGACCCCCGGGATGTCCTTGAAGATCGCATCGGCGCGGTTGGTGATCTCCTGCGTGCGCGCGAGGCTCGCGGCCTGCGGCATGATGATCGCGGCGAAGGCGTAACCCTGGTCCTCGTTGGGGACGAAGCTCGTGGGCAGGATCTTGAAGAGGTGGAAGATCGAGTAGAGGAACACCGCGAGCAGGATCAGTGCGACCACCGCGTACTTGATGACGTAGCCCACCGCCACGCCGAACGCCTGCGTCACGCGATCCACCTGCCGGTTGAACCAGGCGAACGGCCCGCGCGTGGGCGGTGGGGTGTGCTTCAGCAGTACCGCGCACATCGCCGGCGTGACCGTGAGCGCGACGAATCCCGATACCGAGACCGAGATCACGATGGTGATCGCGAACTGCTTGTAGAGCTGTCCCGTGGTGCCGGGCAGGAACGCCGCCGGGATGAACACCGAGCACATCACGAGCACCACGGCCACGAGCGAGCTCGCGATCTCGTCCATGGAGCGGATCGTCGCGTCCTTCGGCGACAGGTGGTGCTGCTGCATGTTGCGCTCGACGTTCTCGACCACCACGATGGCGTCGTCCACCACCATCCCGATGGCGAGCACGAGCCCGAAGAGCGTGAGGAGGTTGATCGAGAAGCCGAGGGCCAGCATCCCTGCGAAGGTGGCAATGAGCGCGATCACGATCGCCACCGCGCAGATGATCGTGGTGCGGAAGCTCTGCAGGAAGAGATACACCACGAGCACCACGAGCAGCATCGCCTCGAAGAGCGTCTTGATGACTTCCTTGATCGACAGCCGCACGAAGTCGTTGGTGTCGAGCGCGACGAGATACTCCATCCCGTCGGGAAACTTGGACTTCATCTTGTCCATCGTCTCGCGCACGGCCTGGGAGACGAGGAGCCCGTTGGCGCCCGGCTGCTGGTAGACCGCGATGATCGTGGCCGGCGTGCCGTTCATCTGGCTGTTGACGATGTATTGCTGCAGGCCGATCTCGGCGCGCGCCACATCGCCCACGCGCACGATCGCCGCGCCGTCCTGCGAGGCGCGCAGGACGATGTTCTCGTACTGCTGCGGATCGGTGTACTGCGGCTGCGTGATGACCGGGAAGGTGAGCTCCACCGGCCCGGCATTGGGCTGCTGGCCGATCTGGCCCGCGCCGAAGAGCTGGTTCTGCTGGTTGATGGCGTTGGCGATGTCGCTCGTGGTGATGCCGAGCGAGGCCATGCGGTCCGGATTCATCCAGATGCGCATCGCCTGGTTGGGCACACCCATGATCTGCGCCTGGCCCGCGCCGTTGACGCGCTTCAGCGCATCGAGCACGTAGACGTTGGCGTAGTTGGCGATGTAGTTCGCGCTGTAGCGGTTGTCCTTCGCGTAGACCGCCAGCAGCATCATGATCGACGACGACTTCTTCTGCACGTTCACGCCCTGCTGCACCACGGCCGACGGCAGCTGCGGCATCGCGAGGTTGACGCGGTTCTGCACCTGCACCTGCGCGATGTCGGGATCGGTGTCGAGCGAGAAGTAGATCGTCATCGTGAGCTGGCCGGTCGAGCTCGACGTCGACGACATGTAGAGCATGTTGTCCACGCCGTTGATCTGCTGCTCGATGGGCGAGGCCACGGACTCGGCGAGCGTGCGCGAGTCGGCGCCGGGGTAGCTGGCCGAGACCGTCACCTGCACCGGCGTGATGGAGGGATACTGCGAAACCGGGAGCTGCGTCATCGACACGAGGCCGGCGAGGCAGATGATGAGCGCGACGACCGCCGCGAAGACGGGCCGCTCGATGAAGAAGCGCGACAGCATGCCGGGCGCTCCTTACTGCTGCACGCGCAGGTCGACGCGGCGCGCCTGGTCGTCGCTGCCCGATCCCGTCACGCTGGCCGGCGGCGTGAGCTCGATGCGCCGCGCCTCGACGCCCAGCCGCACGAGCCCGTCACGCACGGCCTGGGCGCGCTTCTTCGCGAGCTCCACGTTCGCATCGGCATGGCCGGTGCGGTCGGCATGGCCCGTGACGAGAACCCTGGTGCCGATGCCCACATATGCTGCCGCCGCGAAGCGCAGCGTGCGCTCCGCGCTGCTGTCGAGCGCGGCGGAACCCTTGTCGAAGTAGACCGAGACGCTGGACGGCGTGGCCGCAGGATACGGCGCGGGCAGCGTGGCCGTGCCTGCGCTCGCGCTGCGACCCACGGTCGCGGGCGCGGGCGGTGGCGCGACGTAGGGCGTGGCCTTGACCGGCGCGCCTTCCGCCAGCCGGATGCCGCCGTCGACGACGACCCGGTCTCCGTCGTCGAGGCCCTCGGCGATGATCCAGCCCTCGCCCTTCCACTGGCCGACCACGACCGGACGCAGCTCGGCGTGGTTGTCCTTGTTCACGATCCACACGAAGTGCCCCTTGGCACTCTGCTGGACGGCGCGTTGCGGCACGACGATCGCATTCGGCCGCACGGCGCCGTTCAGGCGCACGCGCACGTACTGGTTGGGCCGCAGCACGCCCGCAGGATTGTCGACGGTCGCGCGCAGGAGGAAGGTGCCGGTCGTGGGGTTGTACGACGGATCGGCAAACGTGATCGCCCCCGTGTAGGGGAAGAGGTTGCCGTCGACCATCTCGATCTCGACGACGAAGCGTCCGCCCTCGGGCAGCCGGAGCTGCCCGGCGCGCACCTCGTTGCGGATGCGCTCCATCTCGTTCTCGGAAACGCTGAAGTTGACCCACATCGGCGAGAGGACCGACACCGTGGTGAGCTGCGAATTGGAAGGCGACAGGTAGGTGCCGTCGGCCACGACCGCGAAGCTCGACACGCCGTCCACCGGCGAGCGGATCGTGGTGTAGGAGAGGTCGAGCTGCGCCTGCGTGACCTGCGCCTTGGCCTGCTCCACCGCGGCGGCGGACTGCTCGTATTGCCCCTGCGCGTCGTCCAGGTCCTTTTGCGACAGCGCATTCTGCTGGGCCAGCGGCTTGGTGCGGTTCAGGTTCTGCTGGGCGACCGTGAGGGCCGCCTGGTTGCGCTGGAGCGCGGCCTGGGCGGCCGCGAGCGACGCCTGGAACGGCTTGGGGTCCATCTGGAAGAGGACCTGGCCGCTCTTCACCACGGAGCCCTCCCGATACAGCCGCTTGTCGAGCCAGCCGGACACCCGCGCCTGGATGTTGACCGCCTGCGAGCTCTGGGTCTGCGCGACGTAGACCGCGGCGATCGGCACATCCGCCCGCTGGATCGTCTGCACGGCGACCTCGGCGGGTCCCTTTTCGGGCGGCTTGGGCGGCTCCCGCCCGCAGCCGGCGACGAGGAGTGCCGCGGCAAGCGCGGCCATGACGGGGCGCACCACGCGCGAGCGTGGCTTGACGTGCGATGGATTCATGGCAGCTGGGGCGAAGCGGGCGGCGGGCAAGGCGGGAACGCTGTCGGCAGGCAGCGGGGGAAACGGGCTTCGGCTTTGTACCGCAGCCGCTGCGGTTTGTCGAACCGCCCCCGGCGCGTGCCGTGCGGGAGCGCCTGCCGGGCCCGAGACCCGGGCAGGCGCGGCGGCGCGCTTCCTACTGGGTCGTTCCGCTCGGGGCGGGCGCCACCGCGGCGGCCCGCACCGGCGGCGATTCGAAGCTGCCGCCCAGGGCCAGGTGGAGGTTGACCCGCTGCACGAGGCGCTCGGCCTGCACGCGCAGCAACTGCACCTGCGCGGCGTAGAGCGCGAGCTGTTGCTGCTGCACGGCCCGCAGGTCGCCGGCACCTACGCGGTAGCGCACGCCGGCCAAGTCGTAGGCGCGCGCGTTCTCGCGCACCGCCGTGGCCAGCAGCGCCTCGCGGTCGGCGAGCGCGAAGCCGTTGGACAGCGAATCCTCGACCTCGGCGAAGGCGCGGGCACCGGTGCGGCCGTATTCGGCCACGGTCTGCAGCTGTTCGGCCGTGCGCAGCTCGACCTGGCCCTGCAGCTGGCCACCCAGGAAGAGCGGCTGCAGCAACCCGGCACCCAGGCTCCACACGGGATTGTCGGTGGCCTTCAGCACGAAGAGCTCGCTCGAGATCGAGGTCACGCTCGCCGTGAGCGTGATGCGCGGCAGCCGCGCGGCCTTGGCTTCCTCGGTGCGGTAGAACGCACCCGCCACGCGCCGCTCCGCCGCGATGACGTCGGGGCGCCGTTCGAGGAGCTCGGAGGGCAGTCCCACGGGCACGTCGCCCGGCCAGGCGGTGAGCTGCGCCGGCGCCACGAGCGCCGCGGCGGGATAGCGTCCCACGAGCGTCTCGAGGCTGCGCACCGCCTGCTGGTAGGCCGCCTCGAGGTTGCGCTCGGTATCGCGCAGCGTGGCGACGTTGGCGCGGGCGAGCGCCACGTCGTATTCGTCGCCGCGACCCACGCGCAGGCGGTCCTGCGCGAGGTCCACGAGCTTCGTGGCCGACTCGCGCATCGCCGTGGCCTGCGCGCGCTGCAGGCGCGCCTCGATGGCGAGGAACCAGCCCTTGGCCACGAGGGCGGCGATCGATTGCCGCGCGTACTCCGCATCGAGCTGCGTGGCCTCGTACTGCGCCCGCGCGAAGGCCTGGCCCGAGCGCACGCGACCCCACAGGTCGAGCTCCCAGTTGGCGAAGATGCCCACGCCGGAAAGGCCGCTGCTGTCGGACATCTGGCCGCCGCCGCGGCCCATGAGGTTCACCTGCGGATAGAGGAGGGCGCCCGCCACCTTGAGATACGCCGCCGCCTGCTCGACGCGCGCCTGCGCGATCCGCAGGTCGCTGTTGTACAGGATCGCCTCGCGCACGAGCGTCGTCAGCGCGGGATCGTTGAACGTGTCGATCCAGCCGTCGACGACGGCGCCGGCGCCGGTCGGCGCGGGCTGCGCCGTGTAGTGCGCGGGCACCACGACCTGCGGCAGGGCGGTGGTGCGCGTTTCCTCCACCGGAGGCGGCGGCGCCAGCGCGCAGCCGCCGAGCACGCACGCCGCGGCAAGCGAGGCGGCGATGCCGCGCCGGCCGCGGGGTTCGTTCGCGTGTGCGCCCATGCGTCGGATCGTCACCCTAGTGCAGCTTGAGGATGAGGTAGTTGAGGTACGAGCCCACGCGCAGGATGACCTTGCGCACCACGTGCAGCATCGCGCCGTATTGCGTGTAGATGGCCGCCTGGCCCACGGCGCCCGCGGCGAGGAAGAGCTCGCGGTCGCGATCGGCGAGGTCGAACTTCACCGCGAACTGGCCCGGCGGCTGCGTGGCGAGTGTCGACAGCGGGATCGTGCCGCTCGGCGGGAGCGAGCCCTGGCCGATGGCCCACACGACCGAGTCCACCTTGCCCTTCACGATGCGCCCGGGATAGGTCTGCAGCGCGAACTCCGCCTCGTCGCCGGCGGCCACCCGCGTGAGCTCGTTCTGCGCATAGAAGGCGACGACCTGGCCGTCGGCCTCCACCAGCGTCATCACCGGATTGAGCGGCAGCCCGGCCACGAAGGCGCCGGCGCGCAGCTGCAGGTTGATCACGTGGCAATCGCAGGGCGACACGGTGGTGGTCTGCTCGAGCAGCCAGCGCGCGTTCTCGAGCTGGGCCCGGATCTGCGCGACCTGCGCGTAGGTGCCGCCGTCGACCTTGGTGCCGAGCTTCTGCCGCACCTGCGCCACCGACGCCTGCGCCTGCGCCTCGCCGGCGCGCGCCTGTGCCTCGGCGCTGCGCGCGGCCTCGCGCTGGCCGGAAAGCTCGGCGAGGCTCGCCTCGGCCTCCTCGAGGTCGAAGCGGTTGCCCGCCCCCGAGGTCACGAGCTCGCGATACTGGTCGACACGCTTGCGCGCCAGCGCGAGCTTGGCATCCACTTCCGATATCCGTGCGGTGGCCTGCGCGATCGCGGCGCGCGACTCCGCGACCTTGGCCACCGCCCCGCCCAGCGACTCCTGCGTTTCGCGCTGGCCGCCTTCGGCGAGCGCCAGCTGTGCCTCGAGGCTCGCCACGTCGAGCTGGTAGGGCGTGGGATCCACCTTGAAGAGGACGTCGCCCTTGCGGACGAGGCGATTGCCTTCCTCCACCGGTACCTCGAGCACGCGGCCCCGCACCTGCGACACGATGGGGATCGTGTACTTGTACACGCGCAGGTTGGCCGAGGTGGGCGCCACGACATTGAGGGTTAGGATCATCGCCGTGAGCGCCACCACCGGGATGATCACCACGATGACCTGCGACGTGATGTTCCACGGCAGCCACTTGAACTTGATGAAGATCAGCCAGACGAAGAACGAATAGATGCCGAGCAGGAGGGCTTCCATGCGCTACGCCTCCCCGGCAGCGGCGGGCGGCGCGGCGTCCGGCGGCGCGGCATGGCGCACGGGCAGCTCGTCGAGCTCGCGGCGCAAGCGCGCCAGCGCGGGCGGCAGGCGGCCGCCGCCGGCCCGATGGTCGAGCTCGTCGCGCAGCACGCCGAGCTCGATGTCGCTCAGGTCGCCGGCGCGAGCGCGGGCCTCCATGTCGGCGAACCAGTCGTCGTGCTTGTCGGTGCCGTAGGCGGACCGGTAGGCCACGGGCTTGGTGTAGGCCCAGATCCAGGCGAGGGGCCACAGGAGCCCGCCGAACACGAGCGAGAGCAGGCAGAGCGTGTTGATCGCGTCCTTCTGCGGATGGTGCCGCTTCTCGGCGATCTTCTCGGGCAGGACGTGGATCATCCAGAACACCACGATCACGCCGGCTGGCACGACCACGAGCACCACGATGGCGATCCAGTCGGCCATGGTGTCGAGGGCGTCACCGGAAAGGAAGGAAGCGCTTGCGACGCTCGGTACGAGAAGGGCCAGGATCGCGGCGAAAATGCGCGGCCGGAAAGGCATGCGGACGTGCTCCAGCAGATGGATAGCAGCGGAGTTTACAGCGGCGCCGCTTCTGCGTCCCGACGCGGCGCCAGGCACGGGTTGTCGCTGGGGTGCAGCGCGGTGTCCGCGGAAGGCGTCAATCCTTGCGCGAGCATCCGAGATGCAAATCTCGACAGTGCTCCGCCTCGGTCCGTCGTCGTCCGTCTGGTCCGTTCAGAGCTCGGCGATCAGCGCTTCCGCGCGCGGCCATGGGCCGTAGCCTGCGGCGGGATTGAGATGTCCGACCGCGCCGACGTCGACGAGCCGGCTGCCCCACGAGCTGGCGAGTGCGGCCACGTGGACGGGCTCGGCGAGCGGATCGTTCGTGCTCGCCGCGACGATGCTCGGAAACGGCAGGCGCGCGCGGGGCGTGGGCAGCCACCCATTGGCGAGCAGCACGCTCTGCGCCGGATAGCCGGCCGGCAGCGGGCGCGACAGGTCAGGCGGCGTCGCGAGCAGCGCGCCGCGGATCGGACGGCGGTGTTCCTGCGCCCAGTGCACGGTGATGAGCACGCCCGCGCTGTGCGCGACGAGGATCACCGGTCCGTCGATCGCGGCGAGCGATTGGTCGAGCGCCGCGACCCACGCCGCGCGCGAGAGCTTGTCGTGCTCCATCCGCGGCACGCAGCGCGCGTTGGGGAGCCGGGCCTCGAGCAGCGCCTGCCAATGCTCCGGCACATGATCGCGCAGGCCGGGCACGATCAGGACGGTGGGCTCGGTCACTTCGCGGGGGCCGCGAGCTGCGCGCGGATCACCTTCTTGTCGAGCTTGCCGACGCTGGTCTTCGGAATCGCCTCGACGAAGTACACGCGGTCCGGCACGGCGTACTTCGAGATCGCGCCGCGATCCGCGAAGTCCTGGACGTGACGGCGGATGGCGTCCTCGGTCGCACCGGCATCGCCCTTGCGCACGACGAAGGCCACCGGGCGCTCGCCCCACTTGTCGTCGGGCACGCCGATGACGGCGGCCTCGACGATGCCGGGCACGCGCAGCACCAGGTCCTCGATGTCGAGCGACGAGACCCACTCGCCGCCGGTCTTCACGACGTCCTTGATGCGGTCGACGATCTTGAGATAGCCCTCGGTGTCGATGATGCCCACGTCGCCCGTGTGCAGCCAGCCGCCGTGCCAGAGCTCGGCGGAGCGCTCGGGATCGTGCAGGTAGCCCTGCGTGAGCCAGGGCGAGCGGACCACGACCTCGCCCTGCGCCACACCGTCGTGCGGGACGTCGTTCATGTCCGCGTCGACGATGCGCAGCTCGACGAAGGGAATCGGACGCCCGGCGCGCACGAGGACCGGCAGCTTGCGCTCGACGTCCCATTCGCTCATGTGCGGACGCAGGTGCGCGAGCGTCAGGATCGGGCAGGTCTCGGACATGCCGTAGCCGGCGATCACGTCGATGCCGCAGTCCAGGGCCTTGCGCGCGAGCGGCAGCGGGAGCGCCGAGCCGCCGATGATCATCTTCCACCCGGCAAGGTTCGCGTCCGATACCGCCGGGCTGCCGAGCAGCATCGACAGGATCGTCGGCACGCAATGCGAGAACGTGACGCCTTCGCGGGTGACGAGCGCGAGCAGCCTGTCCGGCACGTAGCGTCCCGGGTAGACCTGCTTCACGCCGAGCAGGGTCGCGAGATAGGGCAGCCCCCACGCGTGCACGTGGAACATCGGCGTGACGGGCATGTACACGTCGCGCGCGGTGAACGAGGCGTGCGGCGCATTCGCGAAGGCCTCCGCGATGGCCAGCGTGTGCAGCACGAGCTGGCGATGGCTGTAGTAGACGCCCTTCGGCAGGCCCGTCGTGCCCGTCGTGTAGAACGTGGTGGCGCGGGTGTCGTCGGGAAGATCGGGAAAGGCGTACGACGCCGGGGCGGATGCCAGCATCTCCTCGTAGCCGTGCGCGAACGCGAGGCTCGACGCCGGCGCGGCCGGCAGATCACAGAGCAGCACGAGCTTCACGCCGCGCCGGAGCTTGTGCTGGATCGCCTCCAGGATGGGCAGGAACTCGGCGTTGACCAGGATCACGTCGTCTTCGGCGTGATTGATGGTGTAGAGGATCTGGTCCGGCGAGATGCGCACGTTGATCGTGTGCAGCACCGCACCCATCATCGGGATCGCGAAGAAGCACTCGAGGTAGCGGTGGCTGTCCCAGTCCATCACGCCCACCGTCGAGCCGGGGCGCACGCCGAGCGCGGCGAGGCCGGAGGCCAGCCGCGCGATCCGCTCCGCGAGCGTGGTGTACGTGTGGCGCGCCTGGTCGGCGTACACGATCTCCTGCTGCGGGGCCTGTGAGACGCCGCGCTCGAGGATGTGGCGGAGGATCAGCGGCGTGTCGTGCGCCGCCGGAGTGCGCTGGATGGCGAGGGGATTCATGACGGGGATCTCGTTCGTTGGACGGGGAATGCAGGCCGGGTCAGGCCGCCGCCATCGCGCGGCGGGCCGGGATCCGGCCTGCGACGACGCTCGTCGGCAGCAGGAAGTACGACAGCGCCGGAATGAGGACCAGGGCGCCGATCATGTTCCACAGGAACATGAACGTGAGCAGGATGCCCATGTCGGCCTGGAACTTGATGGGCGAGAACGCCCACGTGATCACGCCCGCGGCGAGCGTCACGCCGACGAGCGCCACCACCTTGCCGGTGAACTGCACGGCGTTGCGGTACGCCTGCGTGAGCGGCACGCCGCGGCGTTGCTGCGCGAGCTGCACCGACAGCAGGTAGAGCGCGTAGTCGACGCCGATGCCGACGCCGAGCGCGATGACGGGGAGGGTGGCCACCTTGACGCCCATGCCGAGCGCGACCATCAGCGCCTCGCAGAGGATCGATGTGATCGCGAGCGGCACGACGGCGACGATCACCGCGCGCCAGCTCCGGAAGGTGATGAAGCAGAGCACGATCACCGCGGCGTAGACGTACAGGAGCATCGTCCGGTTGGCGTCGCGCACGACGATGTTGGTGGCGGCCTCGATCCCGGCGGTGCCGGCGGCGAGCAGGAACTTGCGGTCCTCGGTGTCGTGCTCGGCGGCGAAGGCGCGCACGGCCTCGACCACGCGATCGAGCGTGTCCGCCTTGTGATCGGCCAGGTAGGCGATCACCGGCATCACGGAGCAGTCGAGATTGAAGAGGTCGGGGTTGTTGACCGAGGTCTGCTGTCCCGCGAAGTTGAGGACGTCCTGGTTGCGGTTGATCGTGAGCCACTTGGGGCTGCCTTCGAACGAGCCGGCGGTGATCTGGCGCACCGAATCGGCGAGCGAGACGGTCGCCTGCACGCCGGGGACCTGGCGCAGCGTCCAGCCCAGGCGGTCCGCTTCGACCAGCGTTTCGTAGTGGAGGCAGCCGTCGCGCTCGGTCTTCACGATGACGGCGAACTGGTCGGACGACAGCGCGTAGTGGCTCGTGACGTAGGCCGTGTCGCGGTTGTAGCGCGAGTCGCGGCGAAGCTCGGGCGCGCCGGGGTCGAGGTCGCCGATCGCGAGCTTCGTCGCGACCGCGAAGCCGCCGACGGCCAGCACCGCCGCGACGGCGACCGCCGCCGTGGCATAGCGCCGCGTGGTGAAGCGGTCGAGCAGCAGCCACAGCTTGCCCAGGCCCCGTCCGCGCGTTTCCGCGCGCTCTTCGGCGAGGCTGCGCTGCGCGGCGGACGCGCTCACGCCGGTATACGACAGCAGCACGGGCAGGAGCAGCAGGTTGGTGAAGATCAGCACGGCGACGCCGATACTCGCGGTGATGGCGAGCTCGCGGATGACCGGGATGTCGATCACCATCAGCACCCCGAAGCCGACGGCGTCGGCCAGCAGCGCGGTGAGGCCGGCGAGGAAGAGGCGGCGGAAGGTGTAGCGCGCCGCGACCAGCTTGTGCGTGCCGCGCCCGATGTCCTGCATGATGCCGTTCATCTTCTGCGCGCCGTGCGACACGCCGATCGCGAATACGAGGAAGGGCACCAGGATCGAATAGGGGTCGAGCTCGAAGCCCAGCAGCGCGACCAGGCCGAGCTGCCAGATGACGGCGACGAGCGAGCAGGCGATCACCAGTGCCGTGCTGCGCACGCAGCGCGTGTAGGCGTAGATGATGGCGGTCGCGATCGCCGCGGCCACGGCGAAGAAGGCCATGACCTTGACCAGCCCGTCGATCAGCTCGCCGATCAGCTTGGCGAATCCGATCACGTGGACCTTGACGTGCGCGGGCGCCTTCGCGGCCGCGGCGTCCACCGCGTGGGCCAGCTCGTACTTGCCGCGGATCTTGTCCTCCAGCACGCGCGACAGCCCGTGATAATCGATGCGCTTGCCGGTGCCGGGCTCGCGGTCGAGCAGCGGCACGAAGATCATGGACGACTTGCGGTCGTCGGCGACGAGGCTGCCCAGGATCCCGGCACGCGCGACGTTCTGCTTCAGCTGCTCCACCGATGCGGGCGAGCCGTCGAAGCTCGGCGGCATCACCGGCCCGCCGCGGAAGCCCTCCTCGGTGACCTCGGTCCAGCGCACCGCAGGCATCCACAGCGACTTGACCCACGCGCGATCCACGCCGGGCGTCACGACGAGCTCGTCGTTGATCTCCTTCAGCGTCTCGAGGTAGGCGGGATCGTAGATGTCGCCACTCGTGTTCTCCACGACGACGCGCAGCACGTTGCCGAGGCCGCGCAGGTCCTTCTGGTAGGTGAGGTAGTTCTGGATGTACGCCTGGCCCTGCGGAATCATCTTCTCGAAGCTCGCATTGAGCACGAGCTTCGTGACGGCGAAGAAGGCGAGCACGACGGTGATCGCCGCGCACACCGCGAGCATGGTGCGGCGGTGGTTGAACACGAGCCGCTCGAGGGCGTTGCCGGAGTTGCGGTCGAAGTCGCCCAGCGCCCGCACGACGGGCATCTCACCCGCGCTGTCGTCGCTCGTCATCATGGCAGTTCCGCGGTGGTCAGCGCGGCAGCGCGACGACCGTCACGCCGCGGGCGCCCGCGAGGGCGAGGCGGCCCTCGCCGGCGTCGGCCATGCCGGCAAGCATCATCGAGGGCGGAAGGGACGCCGCCCGGAAGTTGCGGCCGCCGTCGCGCGAGACGCTGACGCGTCCGCTCGCGTCGGCGAGCGCGAATCCCTGGCCGGCCACCGGCGTTCCGGCGACGATCGTCGCCGGCAATCCCGCGTCGACCTTGCTCCATGTCTTCCCGGCGTCCTCGCTGCGCCACGCCTGGCCGCGCAGGCCGAACACGATCACCGCGTCCGCGCTGCCGGTGATGCCGAGGAGCGTGCCCTGGTACGGCAGCTCGACCGCGCGGAAGCGCTGCGCCGGCGCATCGAGCTTCAGCACCAGGCCCGCCTCGCCGACGATGAACAGCTCGCCGGCCGCAGGGCGGATCGCATACAGGTTCAGCAGCTTGGGATTGTCGATGCGATCGAACCACGGCTGCCAGGTCTTCCCGCCGTCTTCCGTGCGGAATGCGAGGTTGTAGGCGCCGACGGCGAAGCCGACCTTCTCGTCCGCGAACCACACGTCGAGGAAGGGCTTGTCCGGACCCTGCTCGAGATTGCGGTTCGCTTCCGCGAGCAGCGCCTGCGCCTCGGGCTTGCGCGCGAGGTCGTCGACCAGCGCCTGGTTCGCGCGCGCGCCGTCGAGCTGCAGCGTCCACGATGCACCGCCGTCCCCGGAAGCGAGGATCACGCCGTCGTGGCCGACGGCCCATCCCCTGCGGTCGTCGACGAAATGCACGGCCGTGAGATCGGAGCTCACGGGCACCGGCGACTGCTTCCAGGTCTTGCCGTCGTCGGCCGACACGAGCACGTGCCCGCGCTGGCCGACGGCGACGAGCTTCGTCCCTGCGCGTGCCACCGCCTGCATGAGCGACCGGCTCGCCAGCGGCGACATCACGGCCGGCTGCGCCAGCACGTCGACGAAGCCGGCTGCCCCGGCGGGCAGCGCGACCGCGCCGGCGCAGAGGACGAAGGTGCGCAGAAGCTTCAACGGATCCCCGACCCCGCCAGCGACTCCGACGCCCACTGCAGCTCGGGCAGCGGATCGACGTAGCGGATGCCATCGGACCTTCCGGAGGCGCCGACGACGGCGTACGAGCCCGAGGAAAAGTCGTAGAACGTGTAGTTGTCGATGTTCACGGCACTCGCGTCGTAGCTCCACGTCGGGTTGACGATCGTGGCGCGGTAGAGCTGCCCCTTGTTGTCGTACTGGTCGGCGGCGAGCGCGGCCCAGCTGTCCTCGTCGAGGTAATACACGCGCTTGCTGTACAGGTCGCGCTTGCCCGGCTTGAGCGTCGCTTCCACGACCCAGACGCGATGCAGCTCCCAGCGCATGAACTCGGGATTGACGTGATTCGGCGTGAGCGCGGGCTTGATGTCCTTCGCGTACATGAGCTTGTAGCCGTTGTACGGGACGTACATCTCCTTCTTGCCCACGAGCTTCCAGTCGAAGCGGTCCATCGCGCCGTTGAACACGAACGCGTCCGAATAGGTCGAGGTGCCCGCCGTGCCTGCGTTCGGCGTGTCGTAGGACAGGTCCGGCGCGAGCTTCACGCGGCGCTGTCCCGGGAGGTATTGCCACGCCCGCCGGCCCTGCACGATCGGATTGACCGAGTCGACGACCATCAGCGCCTCGCCGGCCCGGCGCGCGGGTCCCGTGTAGAGCACCTTGATCTTCCAGAAGGGATCGCTCTCCTTCGCGGCGCCTTCGGGGCGCTTCGGATCGAACAGCGGGAACTCGTTGGTGAGCGTGCCCGCGGTGGCGAGCGTCGGCACGCCGGCCGAGTCGACGTTCCAGTTCTCGTACTTCTGCACGTAGGCCACACCCGGATAGCGCACGAGGTGGTTCCACATCGCCTCGTTGCCCGTCTTCGGAATGGGGAACGGGATGCCCGGGAGCATGTTCTCCACGCCGAGGCCGTCGTTCACGCTCTTGGTGCCGACCGCGTTCTTCGCGGTGTTGGCGAGCACCTTCGCGGGCAACGCGACCACGCGCTGCGTGGGATACACGTCGAGGCGCATCGTGGCGGGGTAGCGCTTCAGGAGCTCCTTGGTGCCCTCCGTCAGCTTGTCCGCGTGCTGCGCCGCGTTCTTGGCATCGATGACCAGCCGGGGCTTCTCCGCCTCGAAGGGCGACGGACGGATGCCGCTGCCCTGCTTGTAGGACGCGGGGATCTCCTTCAGCCCGCCGGTGTAGGCGGGAATGGTGCCTTCCTTGTTGCCGGCCTTCTCGGCACCGACGGCGGTGAGCGTGGTGCCGAGCTGCTTCGCCTCCTCGGCGGAGACCGCGGCGAAGGCGGTGCCCGCGAGCGACGCGAAGGCCAGGGCAACGAGAGTCTTGTCGAACATGTGCGGTACTCCTTAGAACGTGGTCTTGAACGTGAGAGAGACCCAGCCGCGGTCGGACAGCGAGCCGAACACGCCGTTGAACGTGGTCGCCGCGCCCGTCGCCTCATTGGTCGAGTAGTCGCCGAAGTAACCGGTGTACTTGAGGTCGATGCGGTACTTCGAGTAGATGTCGGCGGCGAGGCCCACGGCATAGTTGCCGGCAGCTTCGTTGCCCCCGAGGAAGACGGCGGCATTGCCGGACACGCCGCGCGAATACGACATCGGCGCCAGCAGGTCCACGCCCGGCCACACCTGGAACCAGGTCGGCGTGACGTTGAAGGCGATGCCGAAGAAGTCGCGCGACGGCTTGTCGATCGCAGTGTAGCCGTCGCGGCCCTTGAATACCGCCTCGTTCTGCGTCACCCGGCTCCAGCGCATCCACGTGCCTTCCGCCGCGAACGTCGCGCTGTCGAAGAGCGGCGTCTTGGACATGATCCAGAAGCCGTTGAGGACGCCGTGGAAGGTGTCGCCGAGCGCGCCGGGCGTGCCGTTCTCCGGAATGTTGTTGATCGAGATCTGGCCCGCGGCGGCATTGACGAGCGGCGTCGGCAGCGCCTGCACCGGGTCCGACAGCAGCGGCATGTTCTGGCGGTACGAGAGCTCCGCGCCCACGCTGACGCCGCCGATGTTCTTGGAGAGCGTCACGCCGAAGATGTGGATGTTGTCGCCGTATGCCGTCCGGTATTCGCCGACCTTGCCCCTCTGCGTGAGGTCGGCGACGCTCGTCGCCTTGGGATTGATGATGCACGCGGTGGGCGCCACCACGATGCCGCCGATGGCCTGGCAGGTGGCCGCCGGCAGCGCCGCGAAGCCGGGGATGACGACCGTCTGCGGCAGGATGTCGGTCGCGTTGCGGAAATAGAAGCCCATCGTGCCGTCGAGCCAGTCCGGGCTCCAGCGCGCGGAGATGCCCCAGTCGCCCAGGCTCGCGCTGTAGCGCGACGCGGGGATCGCCTGCTGGTTCCACAGGCGGGTGAACGCCGGCGCGCCGGGGATCGCCGCGGCGAACGGATTCGGGCCGAAGACCAGCGAGTCGCCGCCGAACTGCAGTGCGTCGTGCGCGGTCAGGTAGCTGCCCGACTCGGGCGCGCGCACGGCCTGCCAGTTGTAGAACCACTGGCCGGCGATCGACAGGTCCTTGGTCGCCTGCGTCTGCAGCGTGATGCCGCCCTTGGGACGGAACAGCTCCTTCGCTTCCGCGCCCGGCGTGCCGAAGCCTTTCATGAGGTCGATCGAGTTCTGCGCATACGACACGCCATGGACGGCGCCGCCGAGCAGGAGGCTGTCGCCCCAGTACACGGTGTGCTGGCCGGCCTTGACGTTCCATTGCATGCCGAGTGCCTCGAAGTTCGCGAAGCCGAAGGCGTCGAGCCACTCGGCCGACGGGCCCTCGAGGAAGCGCTTGCTGTACGGCGACAGCTGGCCGGCCGCGGGCAGGCCGTTGACCAGCGTGTTGGCGGTCGCCGTGAAGGTGTTGTCGAGGCTGCGGTAGGCGTCGTCGTACCACAGCGCCGCGCTCACGCGCGCACCGTAGCTCTTCTGCCACACGAAGTCGAACTCGGACAGGATGTCGAGGCGGTTGGTGACGAGCGAGCCCTTGTCGAAGTTGCGGTCGCCGTCGTCGTTGTTCACGGCGCCCAGGATCGCCGGGTTCTGGTCCTGCACGCGACCGCCCAGGTTGTAGCGGAAGGTGTTGTCCCAGCGCAGCTCGAGGTCGGGATTGCCGGTGTCGATCTCGAAGGCGAGCGCCGGCGCTGCGAACAGCGCGGCAAGTGCGGCGGCGGCCGCCGTGCGGCGGAACGTGAAGGAACGGTGCATGTCAGGTCTCCCCTGTGGAATGATGTTCATTGCGCGCTGCCGACGACGCCGGCCGGCGCGAGATTCAGGATGCGTGCGAAGAGGTGGCGGTATTCCTCGTCCGCATCGATGGAGAAGCGCGGATCGCCGTTCTGGCCGAACGCGTCCGCGACGAGCGTCCAGTCCTCGGCGGTGAGGTGCCTGCGCGCCGCGGGGATGATCACCTTCGTCTCGAGGAGCATGTGCTCCATCTGCGCGGTGGCGAACGCCGCGGCCGCGTCGGCGAGGACGGGCAGGCCCTGCGCGGGATCCGCGGCGTAGGCATCCACCGCGCGCGACAGTGCCTGCGTGAGCGCGGTCCCCGTCTCGTGCTGCCGGGCGAGCGCGTCGAGCGTGGCGTCGTACTCGGTCGTGCGCGCGCGCAGGAGCGGGAAGAGGTAGGTGTCCTCCTTGGGGTGATGCAGCGTCTCCGGAAAGTCATGGACATAGCGCACGATCGCGCGCAGGAGCGGCACCGACGCCGGCGTGCCGCGCTCGCGTGCCTCGCGGACGACGAACTCGAGCCCGTGGATGACCGCCGCGAGCGAGCGGTGCTCGTCGCGCACCACCATGAGTGCGGCGTCGGCCGACGAGGGCGCGCGGTTGCTCTCCACCGTGGCGACCAGCACCGGGATGGAGGCCGCCTGCAGCACCTTGCTCGTCTGCGAGCCCAGCACGAGGCCCGTGAGGCCGCGGCGCCCGTGCGACGCCATGAAGATGAGGTCGCAGCCGTGCGCCTCGGCGGCGCCGAGGATCGCCTCGTGCGGACGGTCGCAGGTCATCGCGAGCGCGTCGTGCGGGACGCCCGCGGTGCGCGCGACGACCTCGGCCTTCGCGAGCAGCGCGCGTGCCTCGCCGGCGACCTCTTCGTTGAAGGCGCCCGGCGACATGACCCGGTCGAGCGCCCCGAGGCTCGAGGCGGCGTAGTCGTGCTGGGCATGGAAGAATGTCACCTTCGCGCCGATCGAGCGCGCGAACGTGACCGCCTGCTGCACGGTGTCTATCGCGAGCGGCGAGTCGTCGATCGGAACCAGGATGTGACGGTACATGCGTAGCCCTCCCTGAACCCTTCGGAGTTCATTTACCCTTGTGTGCGGGTCTTCGGTGCTGCCGCGGCGCCCGGAAAGCGCCGTCGTTGTTCGCGGGCCGGCCGTGTTGCCGGCCGTACCCGTGAATCACATTGTCCGCGCCGGCCTCGCGCGATGCTTGATCGCGAGTGTCACGAACTTGTCTTTCGGGGACGGCGCTAGAAAGGCGTGTCCCCCATGATCCCGGCGCGCTCCATCTTCCGGTGACACGGCGGGTAGTCCATGACTGCGTAATGCTGCGTGCAGCGGTTGTCCCAGATGGCGACCGCGTTGGGCTCCCAGCGCCAGCGGACCTGGTACTCGGGGATGAGCGCCTGGCTGACGAGGTACTCGAGGAGCTGGGCGGCGCCGGGGCTGTAGTCCTGGCCGTAGCGCACGCGCTCCGGGGTGTGGAAGTTCGTGAAGTGCGTCGTGAACGCGTTGACGAACAGGACCTTCTCGCCGGTTTCCGGGTGCGTGCGCACGACCGGGTGCTCGGCGTCCGGGAACTGCGCCTTGAGCGCCAGGCGCCTCTCGATCGGCATGGCGGCGCCGAACGTCGCCTCGATGCTGTGGCGCGCGCGCAGGCCGGCGATCTGTGCCTTCACGTGATCGGGCAGGCGCTCGTAGGCAAGGGCCATGTTCGCCCACATGGTGTCGCCGCCCACCGGCGGGCACTCCACACAGCGCAGCACGCAGCCGAACGGCGGCTTCTCGCGCCACGTCGCGTCGGTATGCCACGCGTTCTCGTAGCGGTCGTTGGGCTGGTCGGGTGACTTGTAGATGCGCACGAGGCCGGGGTGGTCGGGATCGCTGCCGGCCACCGGGTGATCCTCGAGGTCGCCGAACCTGCGCGCGAACGCGACGTGCTCGGCGCGCGTGATGTCCTGGTTGCGCAGGAACAGCACCTTGTGCCGCAGGAGCAGGGCGCGAATCTGCGCGAACAGCCCGTCGTCGCGCGCGGCGTCGCCGAGACTCACGCCGAGGACTTCCGCGCCGATGGCGCAGGTCAGCGGCTCGACGCGAAGCTGCGTGGGGGTCACGGCGGGCGCCGTGTTGTCGATGACGTTAGTCATGTGAGGTCACCTCGAAGATGGACGAGCCCATGGTCCGGCGCGACTCGAGGTCGCGATGCGCCTGCGCCGCATCCTCGAGGCGGTAGCGCTGGTTGATCTCGATCCTGATGCGTCCTGCCGCCACGTGGTCGAAGAGCTCCGCGGCGAGCGCGTCCTTCTCCGCCGGATCGGCGATGTAGTCGGCCAGCGCCGGGCGGGTGACGAACAGCGATCCCTTCAGCGCCAGCTGCATCGCGTCGATCGGCGGGATGGGACCCGACGCCGTGCCGACGCACACGAGCAGCCCGCGCCGGCGCAGCGACGCGAGCGAGCCCGCGAACGTGTCCTTGCCCACGCTGTCGTAGACCACCGCCACGCCGGCGCCGCCGGTGATCTCGCGCACGCGCGCCGCGACATCCTCCCGGCCGTAGAGGATCACGTGGTCGCATCCGTGCGCGAGGGCGATATCGGCCTTGGCTGGCGTCGACACCGTGCCGATGACGCCGAGCCCGAGCAGCTTCGCCCACTGCGAGACGATGAGGCCGACGCCGCCCGCGGCCGCGTGGAGCAGGATCGTGTCGCCCGCGTGGAGCGGCCAGATGCGCCGCATCAGGTACGCCGACGTGAGCCCGCGCATGGTCATCGCGGCGGCGGTCTCGCACGCGATGGCGGGGGGCAGCTTGATGAGCGGCGCCGCCGCGATGATGCGCTTGGTGCTGTACGCGCCGAGCGTGTTGACGAATCCCGTGTACGTCACGCGATCGCCCGGCGCGACGTTGGTCACGCCGTCGCCGACGCTCTCGACGATGCCCGCGGCTTCCACACCGATGCCGTTCGGCAACGGGACCGGATAGAGGCCGCTGCGGAAGTAGGTGTCGGCGAAATTGAGGCCGACGGCGACGTGCCGGATGCGCGCCTGGCCGGGCCCGGGATCGCCCACCGCGACCTCCTCGAGGCGCAGCACTTCGGGCCCGCCCGTCGCGTACATGCGGATCGCTTGTGCCATGGTCATCCTCACGCGACCTTGCGCAGGAAACCCTGCTGGCGGCCCCTGGCGTTCGGGGCGAAGCCATTGGCGGCCAGCGTCTGTTCCACTGTATCGTAGAACACGCCGATCTTGCAGATCTCGCGCGCCTCCCTGCCGTTGGCCACGTCACGGCCGAACTCGCCGGCGATGCGCACCAGCTGCTCGATCTGCTGCACGGTGGTCATCCTGGCCGTGCGCGACTGGTTCCAGAGGTTGTCCTCGATGCCGCAGCGCACGTGCAGGCCCATGGCGATGCCCATCATGTTGATCGGCAGCACATTGCGCATGCTGCTCTCCACGGTCAGCATCGAGCCGTCGGGAATGGCGCGCAGGAAATTGGACAGGCTGTAGATCGTCGGCTGGTCCATCCCGCCGCCGATCGCCACCCAGTTCATCACCAGCGGGCCCTTGTAGACGCCGCGGCGGATCAGGCGCTCCACGGTCTCGTAGCTGTTGATGTTGTAGAACTGGAAGGCGCTCTGGATGCCGGCGGCGCTCAGGCGGCGCACGTGCTCCTCGACCCAGCTCGGGGCGGAGGGGACGATCATCTCGCGGTAGGCCTGGTAGTTCGCAGGCTCCGCCATCGACGTGCCGGCGATGTCGTCGATCTCCATCTGCTCCACGACGTTCATCTGCGTGGTGTTCACGGTCACCGTGACCTGGTCCGGCCGCGGGTCGAGCTCGGCCAGCATGTGGCGCGTGTCGTCGGACAGCCACTTGGCGGCGGAGCCTTCGGTCTCCGGTGCGAAGGAGATCGAGCCGCCGACCTGGATGACCATGTCCGGCACGGCGCGGCGCACGCCGGCGATCAGCTCGTTGAACTTCGACAGCCGCTTGCTGCCCTTGCCGTCGAGCTCGCGCACGTGCAGGTGCAGCACGGCAGCCCCCGCGTTGTAGCAGTCCACCGCCTTCTGGATCTGCGCTTCCATCGTGACCGGGATGTCCTCCGGAAAGTCGGCCGGCACCCACTCGGGGCCGTACGGCGCGGCGGTGATGACGAGCTTGTCCTGGTTCTCGGGGAACAGCGATCCGTCTAGGAAGTTCATGGTCGGGTCCTCTCGGTGGTGATGGTCGATGGCGCCTCGCCGAGCTCGTCGAGGAGGATCGGCGCGGCGAGGCACATGCTGTGCAGGCCCTGCATGCAGCACAGTTGCAGCACGGCGGTGATTTCCTCGCGCGTGGCCCCTGCCTTCAGCGCGCGCTGGATGTGGCGGCGCACGCCGGGGGCGTACAGGTGCGTGACCGAGGCGTCGAGCGCGATGCCGATGAGCTCGATCGTCTTCTTGTCGAGCGCGCCGGCAACCGCGGGCGCGATCGCGAAGGCGATGGCTTTCTCGGTCCACGCCGGATCGATCTGCGCGAACGGCTCCCAGTCGGGATTCCAGTTCCCGCTCGCGAGGCGCTGCGTGCGCGTCGGCAGCGGATCGTGGACGGCGGGGGTGTTCATCTTCTTCTTCATCACGCGGGTTGCAGCGCGCCGGCGCCGCGCTCGGCGGCATCCACTTGCTGCGCCTGGCGGAGGTCGAAGACGTAGGTCCGTGCGGCGAGCGCGAACAGGATCGCGGCCAGCAGGCAGAAGGCGGGCACGCAGGTGAGCGCGAACTGCAGCCCGTAGCGGTCCGACAGCATGCCGGTGAGCAGCGGCCCGCCGGCGAGGCCGAACAGGTTCTGGATCAGCGAAAGGATCGAGGCGGCCGTCGCCCGCACCGACGGATGCACGACGTCGATCACGGCCGCGCTGATGGGGCCGACGTTCACGGCCATCATGAGGCCGCCGGCGACGATCAGCGCGAATTGCGCATTGCCGGGCGGCAGCAGCCCGAAGGCGCTGCCCATCAGGATCGCCGTCAGGACGGCACCCACCGCGGGCACGTACAGGCGGGCGCAGGCGATGCGCGGCGTCAGGCGGTCCGCCACCACGCCCCACACGAAGGCGCCGATCCCGCCGACGAGGACGACGACGCCCGCCTTCAATCCCGCCACGTCCGGCGCGAGGCCGTAGTAGCGGTTGAAGTACGTCGGCAGCCATGCATAGGTCATCGACAGCGTGAGGAGCTGGAAGCCCGCGCCGAGCGACGCGACGAGCGCCGTGCGCGGCTTCAGCAGTGCCGCGACGATGGCGCGCGTGGCGAGCGCGGCCCGGCTGCCGCTGCCGCTCGCCCGCGGCAGCGGGACCGTCTTGTAATCGCGCACGACGAACAGGAACACGAAGGCGAGGAGGAGGCCCGGCACGCCGACCACGCCGAAGCCGGCCTGCCAGCTCCAGCGCTCCGCGATGAGGCCGCCCAGGACCACGCCCAGCACCGAGCCCAGGATGCCGGCCAGGAAGAACGCCCCGAGCACGGAGCTGCGCATGCGTACGGGAAACAGCGTCGCGATCAGCGCGGCGCCCACGGTCCCGTAGGCCGCCTCGCCCAGCCCCACCAGCCCGCGCGCGGCGAAGAGCTGCATGTAGCTGCCCGCGAATGCACACGAGATCGTGGCGAGGCTCCACACCACCGCCATCAGGAAGATGCTCTTGACGCGGCTCCAGCGATCCGCGAGCAGCGAGAGCGGCACGGCGCCGGCGGCGACGGTCACGGAGACGATCGACACGAGCGCGCCGAGCTGGCCGTCGGAGAGGTCCCACTCCGCCTTGAGGTGCGAGAACATCGACACGATGACCTGGCGGTCGACGTAGTCGACCACCATGAGCGCGAACAGCACGCCGAACACCGTCCATGCGTACCGGCGCGGCGCGGGACGGTCGGGTGCGAGGTCGAAGGCGGCGGCGTGGAGAGCCATCGGGCGGGAGCGCTCGGGTGTTCGTGGGGGACTTGGGGGACGGATGCCATTGTCGGCGCCACCCTCCATTGGTGGTTGATCCCCTGTGACGTAAACTTGCTCATTCGGGACGCGGGGAGGTGTCCGGCGTGAACGGCCTCATCAGGAGCGCGAGCCTCACCAATTACGCGGACGTGGCGCGCGCCTGCGGCCTCGATCCGGCGTGCATGCTGCGCGAGTTCGCCCTTCCCGCGCGCTGCCTCGAGGACCCGGAGGTGGTCGTTCCCATCGATGCCGTCCGCGCGCTGCTCGAGGCGTCGGCGGGCAGGAGCGGCGTCGACGCCTTTGGCCTGCTCATGGCGGAGACGCGGCGGCTGTCGAGCCTCGGGCCGCTCGGCCTCCTGATCCGCGAGCAGCCCACGCCGCGGCTCGCGCTGCAGGCCTTCGTCGAGCACGGGTGGCGCCTGAACGAGTCGCTGCACCTCACCATCGAGGAAGCCGCCGACGTGCTCGTCCTGCGCGAGCTGCTGGTAATCGGGCACGGCGGCCCCGTGCGCCAGGCGACCGAGCTCGCGATCGGCGTCGCCTTTCGCACGCTGCAGAACCTGCTCGGCAGCGACTGGCGACCGCGCCGCGTCTGCTTCGCGCACGATCCGCCCGCGGATCGCACGATCCACGAGCGCATCTTCGGGCGTCACGTCGAGTTCGGCCACGACTTCAACGGCATCGTGTGCGCGCTGGCGGATCTCGCGCGCCCCAATGCCCACGCCGACCCGGAGCTCGCGCGCCTCGCGCAGCGCATGCTCGACGGGCAGCGCGCCGTGCGCGCGCAGGAGGACATCGCGGCCCAGGTGCGCGATCTCGTCGTGACCCTGCTCGGCACCGGCGCGTGCACGATCGACCGCGCCGCGCAGCACCTGGGGGTGGACCGGCGCACGATCCACCGCCGCCTCGCGAAGGACGGCGCGACGTTCTCGGGCATCGTCGACGCCGTGCGGCGCGAGCTCGCGGAACGCTATCTCGAGGACCGGCGCAGCCTCGCCGAGATCGCGACGCTGCTCGGCTTCTCGGGCTCGAGCGGGTTCTCCCACTGGTACCGCCGGCAATACGATGCGACGCCTTCGTCCCGGCGTGCCGGACGCAACGCCAGGGGCCCGACGCGCCCGGGGCGCTAGAAGAGGGGCTGCTTCGCCGCCCGCTCGTCGAGCGGCGGGGCGCCGCCGGCGGCGGTTCCGGCGTCGGCGAGGTCGATCCAGCCACCGCCCATCGCGCGATAGACCGCCACGAGCTGCGTGTAGGCTTCGGAATACGACTGCACGGCGGCGAGCTCGGCGGCGAAGAGCTCGTTCTCCGCATACATGACCTCGAGGTAGCCGCCGTAGCCACTGTTGAAGCGCACGCGCGACAGGCGCGCCAGCTCGCTCAGCGCTTTCACGCGCCTGGCCTGCGCGGCGGCCTCGGCGCGTTTCTTGACGGTGCCCGCGAGCGCGTCGTTCGTCTCGCGGAAGGCGATGAGGATCGTTTGCCGGTAGACGGCGACCGTGGCCTCGGTGGTGGCCGTGGCACTGGCCACCTGGCCCGCGACGGAGCCGGCGGTGAACAGCGGCCCCGCAACGGCCGCGGCGAGCGCCCAGGTCGCGGCCGGACCGCTCAGGAAGTTCGTGAGCGCGCCACTGACCGATCCGAGCGACCCGGTGAGGTTGAACTGCGGGTAGTAGAGCGCCTCCGCCGCGCCGATTTCGGCGTTGGCCGCGATCATGTTCTGCTCGGCTTGCAGGATGTCGGGACGGCGCGTGAGGAGCGACGCCGGCAGGTCGGCGGGTATCGCCGGCAGCGTGAGCTGGTCGATCGTCTTCCCGCGCGGAATCGGATAGGGGCTGCGGCCCTGCAGCGTGGCGATGAGATTCTCCTGCGCGGCGATGCGCTGCTCGACGGCCGGGATCGCCGCGAGCGCCTGCTGGTACTGCGACTGCGCCTGCTCGAGCTCGACGCGCGAGACCACGCCTCCCTGGTGGCGAAGGCCGAAGATGCGCAGCGTGTTCGCCGCATTCTCGGCAGTTCGCTGCGAGACCTCGAGTTGCTTGTCGAACCCGCGCAGCGCGATGTAGCTCGCCGCCATGCTGGTGACCACCGACAGCACCACGCCGCGTCGCCCCTGCTCGGTGGCAAAGACGCGTGCCTGCGCCGACTCCGATTGCCGCCGCACGCGGCCGAAAAGGTCGAGCTGCCACGACGCGCCGAGCGCGCCGCTGTAGATCGAATAGTAGGGGTCGGTGCCTTCAGGCGACGGCGGCGTGCCCGCGAGCGACATGCGATTGCGACTCGTATCGAGGTTGTAGCTCGCTTTCGGGTAGAGCTGCGCGCGCGTGGTCTGCAATTGCCCGATGAAGGCGTCCACGCGCGCCGCTGCGGTCACGAGGTCGAGGTTCTCGCGCAAGGCGCTCTCGACGAGGCCGGTGAGCACCGGGTCGTCGAACTGCTCCCACCAGCGCGTGTTGGCCGCGCCGGCGGCCGTTTCGTAGGTCACGCGCCACGCGGGCGGCGTCTCCACCACGGGCTGGACGTAATCCGGGCCCAGGGTGCAGGCGGCGAGCGCGAGCGCCGCGCACGACGCGGCGAGGCGAGCCGCGTCGCGCAGGCGCGCACGCCGGCTGCGGGGAGGTTTCGTGCGCGAAGGGAGCGCGGCCATGTCAGTGCGCTCCCGACGACGGCGCGGTTCCCTCGTCCCCCGCCGGCACGGCGCCGTCGCGCGCGTCCGGCCCGCCATCCTTCCGGCGCGTGAAGCGCTGCGACATCGATTCCAGCAGGAAGAAGAAGAGCGGCGCGAAGATCACCGCCACCAGCATCGACGCGAGTATCCCGCCGATCACGCCGGTGCCGATCGCGCGCAGGCTGTTGGCACCGGCGCCGGTGGCGATGGCCAGCGGGATGCAGCCGAAGCCGAAGGCGAGCGAGGTCATCACGATCGCGCGCAGGCGCGCCCTGGCGGCGGCGAGCGCCGCCTCGCGCGGCGGCATGCCCTCGCGCACGTGCTCGATGGCCACCTCGCAGATGAGGATCGCGTTCTTGGCCGACAGGCCCACGAGCGTCACCAGCCCCACCTGGAAATACACGTCGTTCTCGAGCCCCACGGCCCAGGTGAGCAGCAGCGCGCCCAGCACCGCGATCGGGATCGTGAGCACGACCGCGATCGGCAGCGTCCACTTCTCGAACTGCGCGGCGAGCAGCAGGAACACGAGGATCAGGCCGAAGATGAAGGCGGAGCTCGACGTGCTGCCCGATTGCTTCTCCTGCAGCGCCTGTCCCGCCCAGGCGTAGGAAAAATCGCCCGGCAGCTCGCGTGCGATCTCCTCCATCGCGACGAGCGCCTGGCCCGAGCTGTAGCCCGGCGCCTGCGAGCCCGTGATCTTGACCGACGTGAAGCCGTTGAAGCGCGTCACGAGCTTGGGCGAGGCGACATACTTCGTGGTGATGAGGGCCGACAGCGGCACGTTGGCGCCGCTTCTCGAGCGCACGAAGATCTTGTCGAAGTCCGACGGCTTCATGCGGTAGCTCGCATCGGCCTGCAGGATCACCCACCACACGCGCGAGAACTGCGAGAACTGGCCCACCACCTGCGAGCCGAAGAACGCCTGCATCGTGGCGAACGCTTCCGACACCGTCACGCCCAGCACCTCGGCCTTGCTGCGGTCGAGGTCCACGAAGAGCTGCTGCGTCGCCGGACGATAGGTGGTCGACACGCCCTGCAGCTCGGGCCGCTCGCGGGCCTTGGCGATCAGCACGTTCACCGCGTCACCCAGCGCGCGCGCATCGAGGTTGCCGCGGCTTTGCAGGTAGAACTCGAAGCCGCCCACGGACCCCATGCCCGGGATCGACGGCGGATTGATCGCGATGGTGAAGGCGTCCCGGATCTCCATCAGCTTGGCGTTGATCCGCGGCAGCACGGCAAAGGAGAGCATCGACGCGTCGGTGCGCTGCTCGAAGGGCTTGAGCGACGCGAAGAGGATCCCGCCGTTGTTGGCGAGCTGCCCGTCGAGGAGGCTGTAGCCCGCCACCGACGCCACGTCCTGCACCGCCGGATCGGCCGACACGATCTCCTGCACGCGCCGCGTGATGGCCGTGGTGACCTCGAGGCTCGCCGTGTCCGGCGCCACGATCGCCGTGAAGAAGTAGCCCTGGTCCTCCTCCGGCACGAAGCTCGACGGCAGCGTGCGGAACATGACCCAGATGCCGGCGAGGATGAAGGCGAAGGCGATGAGCGCGAGCGGCCAGCCGCGCAGCGTGCGCGCGATGATGCCCAGGTAGCCGTCGCGGACCTTCTCGAACCCGCGCTCGAAGGCGCGGAAGAAGCGGTTCTTCTGGCCGTGCTGCGCTTTGAGGATGATCGCCGCGAGCGCGGGCGAAAGCGTGAGCGCCATGATCCCGGAAATCACCATCGAGATCGCGATCGTCACCGCGAACTGCTGGTAGAGCTTGCCGGTCACCCCGCCCAGGAAGGCCACCGGCAGGAACACCGCCACGAGCACCAGCACGATCGAGATGAGCGCGCTCGCGATTTGCGTCATCGTGAGCTTGGCGGCCTCGAGCGGCCCGATGTGCCTCTCCGCCATGTTGGCCTCCACACCCTCGACCACCACGATCGCGTCGTCCACCACGAGGCCGATGGCCAGGATCATGCCGAAGAGCGTCAGCATGTTGATCGAGAAGTCGAGCAGGTGCATCCCCACGAACGTGCCGATGATCGACACCGGCACCGCGAGGATCGGGATGATCGTGGCGCGCAGCGACTGCAGGAACACGAACACCACGAGCACGACGAGCACGACGGCCTCGAAGAAGGTGTGCACCACCTTCTCGATCGAGTTCAGCGTGAAGAGGCTCGTGTCGAGCGCGATGCGGTAGTCGAGCCCGGTGGGGAAGGACTTGCGCAGCTCGTCCAGGCGCGCGCGCACGGCCTTGGCGGTGGCCACCGCATTGGCGCCCGGCTGCTGGTAGATCGCGATGGTGGTGGAGATCTTGCCGTTCATGCGGCTCACCACCGAGTAGTCGCGCTTGTCGAGCTCCACGCGGCCGATGTCGCGCAGCCGCACGGTGGCCGCCCCCGCCTTGTCGGCGCGGATGATCACGTCCTCGAATTCCTCCGGTCGGGTGAGCAGGCCCTGCGCCGTGATCACGAACGTCTGCTGCGTGCCGGGCACGGCGGGCTGGCCGCCGATCTGGCCGATGCCGAACGTCTGGTTCTGGCTCTGCAGCGCGTCGGACACTTCGCGGATCGTGATGCCGAGCTGCGCCATGCGGTCGGGCTGCAGCCACACGCGCATCGCGATGTCGGGCATGCCGAGCACGGAGGCGCGGTTCGCCCCGGGCACGCGCTTCAGCTCGTCGAGGACGTAGAGGTTGGTGTAGTTGTCGACGTAGGTCGACGTGTAGCGGTCGTCGTTGGAGTAGATCGACAGCACCATCATGATGGCCGACGACACCTTCTCGACCGTCACGCCCTGCTGCGTGACCACCTGCGGGAGCTGGGACAGCGCCTGGTTCACGCGGTTCTGCACGTTGACCTGGTTGATGTCGGGATCGCTGCCCGGCGCGAACACCGCCTGGATCGATACGCTTCCCGACGACGAGCTCGTCGAGCTGAAGTAGAGGAGGTTGTCCACCCCGTTGATCTGCGCCTCGATGGGCGCGGCCACCTGGTTCGCGATCACCTCGGCGGTGGCGCCGGGATAGGAGGCCGAGATCGCCACGGACGGCGGTGCCAGCTCCGGATACTGCTCGATGGGCGCGACCGACATCGCCACGAGGCCCGCGAGCACGAACAGGATCGAGATGACCGACGACAGGATCGGCCGGTCGATGAAGAAGTGCGTGAACATCGCTACTTCTTCTTGGCGTCGGAAGCCTTGGCGCTGTCGATCGCTTTCGGCGCGGCGCCCGGGGCCGTCGCGTCCGCGGGAGCGCTCGCGATCGCCGCCGCGATGCGCACCGGCTGCCCCGGCACCACGCGCATCATGCCGTCGACGATCACCTGGTCACCCTGGGCGAGCCCCGTGCGGACCACGATGTCGCGCTCGCCGATGTAGTCGCCCACGATCACCGGCCGCACCTCGGCCACGCCGCTCGCATTCACCACGAACACGGCGTGGCCGTTGTTGCCCTGCTGCACGGCGAGCTGCGGCACCACGATCGCATTGGGGCGTACCGCGCCGAGCAGGCGGGCCGTGACGAACATGCCGGGCCGCAGCTCGGACTTCGGATTGGGGATCACCGCGCGCACCATGAACGATCCCGTGTCGGGGCTGAACGAGGGATCGGCGAAGCCGATGCGTCCGCGCTGCGGAAACGCATTGCCGTTGGGCAGCACGAGCTCGACGTCGAAGTTGTCGTCCTTGGGGGCCACGACGAGATTCTTCTCGGCGAGCTCCTGGAAGTGCGCCATCTGGTTCTGCGAGATGGAGAAGTTCACCCAGATGGGGTCGAGTGCCGCCACGTAGGTGAGGTTGGCGCTCTCGGCAAGCGAGTTCACGTAGGCGCCCTGGCGCTGCAATGCGCGGCCGGCGACTCCCTTGACCGGCGACGTGATCGTTGCGTAGCCCAGGTTGAGCGTGGCCTCGTCGACCTTGGCCTGCGCGGCGAACACGGCCGCGCGTGCCGTATCGAGCTCGCCTTTCGCGCGGTCGAGGTCCATCTGGGGCAGGGCGTCCTGGTCGGCGAGCGGCTTCACGCGGGTGAACGTGACCTGCGCCGTCTCGAGCCGCGCCTGCTGCGCCTGCAGCTCGCCCTTGGCCGCGTTGAGCTGCGCCTGGAACGGCTTGGGATCGAGCTTGAACAGCAACTGCCCCTGCTTCACGAGGTCGCCCTCGGAATAGTTGATGCTGTCCAGGAACCCCGACACGCGCGCGACGATGTTGACCTGCCGCGAGCTCTCCGTCTGCGCCACGAAGGTGGGCGTGTAGGGGATCGTCCGCGGCTCGATCGTGCGCACCGTCACTTCCGGCGCGGCACGCGCCGGCGGGGGCGCTTCCTTGCTGCAGGACGCCGCCAATCCGGCCAGGACCAGCCACGCCGCGAGCCGGGCCGCGCGCCATGGACGCGGACTTGCGCGGCGGGAGAGGAGGAGGGGAAGGTGGTGGAGCGAAGAGCGCGGACGGCGTTCGATCATGGCGACGCTGCAGTGGGTGCGGCGCCCATGATGGCACGAGGGAGCGCTATCGCGCGAGCTTGGCCGTCAGGTCGTGCGCGTCGGAGCCCGTGATGTGGACGGGCACGACATCGCCCACGCGCACGCCGCGGGCGCCCGTCACGTGCACCACGCCGTCGATCTCCGGCGCATCGGCCTGCGAGCGCGCCACCGCGCGCGTGCCGGCGACCTCGTCGACGATCACGTCGAGCGTCCTGCCCACCTTGCGCGCGAGACGCGCGGCGCTGATGCGCTCCTGCACGGCCATGAAGCGCGCGCGACGTTCCTCGCGCACCTCGTCCGGCACCGGATCCGGCAGCGCATTGGCCGCGGCCCCTTCCACCGGCGAATAGGCGAAGCAGCCCACGCGATCGAGCTGCGCTTCCTCGAGGAAGTCGAGGAGCTCGGCGAACTCGGCCTCGGTCTCGCCGGGGAAGCCGGCGATGAAGGTGGAGCGGATCGTGATGTCCGGGCACAGCGCCCGCCATGCCTTCACGCGCGTGAGCACGTTCTGCGCATTGGCCGGGCGCTTCATGAGCTTCAGGATCCGCGGGCTCGCATGCTGGAACGGCACATCCAGATACGGCAGCACCTTGGCCTCGCCCATCAGCGGGATCACGTCGTCCACGTGCGGGTACGGATAGACGTAATGCAGCCGCACCCACACGCCCAGGGTCCCCAGCGCTTCCACCAGTTCCTTCATGCGCGTCTTCACGGGACGCCCCTGCCAGAAGCCCGTGCGATAGCGCACGTCGACCCCATAGGCGCTCGTGTCCTGCGACACCACGAGCAGTTCCTTGACCCCGGCCCTGACGAGGTTTTCCGCCTCCTGCATCACCTCGCCCAACGGCCGCGACACGAGGTCACCGCGCAGCGCGGGGATGATGCAGAACGTGCAGCGATGGTTGCAGCCCTCGCTGATCTTGAGATACGCGTAATGCGTGGGCGTGAGCTTGATCCCCTGCGGAGGAACCAGGTCGGTGAACGGATCGTGCGGCTTGGGCAGGTGCGTGTGCACCGCGCTCATCACCTCCGCCGTGGCATGCGGACCGGTGACTGCGAGCACCTTCGGATGCGCCTCGCGCACGAAGTCGCCGCCGCCCTTGGCACCCAGGCAGCCGGTGACGCTCACCTTGCCGTTCTCCGCCAGTGCCTCGCCGATCGCATCGAGCGACTCCGCCACCGCCGCGTCGATGAAGCCACAGGTATTGACGACGACGAGGTCCGCGCCGCCGTAGTCGGGGGCGATCGAATAGCCCTCCGCGCGCAACTGCGTGAGGATCTGCTCGGAGTCGACCAGCGCCTTGGGGCAGCCGAGCGACACGAAGCCCACGCGGGGCGAGGCGGGCACTGCAGCGGCTGGACGCTTGGGAATCACGGCGAGGGCGGGCGCCCGTCTTTACGCGATGCAGCAACGCGCGGCGCAAACATGACGATGCTGCACCGCATTTGCAGGATCAGCGCTTGCGCTCGTCTTCGGCGGCCGTGGGGGCGACGAAATTGGGGAACGGGAACGTGGTGAACATGCCGCGCGTCTGGTCCTGCATGCGCTGCTGCATGTCCATGAAGAGCTTGGCGCTCTGCTCGAGATAATTGCCGAGCATCCCCTGCATGGCGGGCGCCTGCATCTGCATGAACTGCTTCCACAGGTCCGGCGTGAGCATCATCTTGTCGCCGTACACCTGCTTGGCCTGGTCCTGCAGCTTCTTCTGGATGGCGAGGAACGCCTTCACGTTCTGCTCCATGTACTGCCCCATGACCGTCTGCTGCGCCGTGCCGTAGAAACGGATCATCTGCGCGAGCATCTCGGAGCTGAACATGGGCATGCCGCCGCCTTCCTCGTCGAGGATGATCTGCAGCAGGATCGCGCGCGTGAGGTTGTCGCCGGTCTTGGCGTCCACCACGATGAACTCGATGTTCTCGAGCACCATCTGCTTCACGTCCGCGAGCGTGATGTAGCCGCTGTTGGCCGTGTCGTAGAGACGCCGGTTGGGATATTTCTTGATGGTGCGTACTGCATCGGTCATCGGGGTAACTCCTTGCCTTGCTGCTCGTGCCGCGTGGGGTTTCACGCGGGCGCATTATAACCCACTGATTTATCTGGCGTTTGACTTTGTCCGCGCTTTCTTTGTGCGGCGCACCAAAAAATGCTTGACTTGCCCCATACCCGTCCCTACAATTGAAGTTGTGCGGTGCAGCAAATGTGCGCAAAGGATGTAGCAGGTGCCGGGCGGAGGAGCGGAATGCGCTTCCCGATCCAGAAAGGCACCCTCGCACAGGCTGGCCGCGGGCGGTTCGAACGACGTTCCGGAACCGCTCACGCATCTGGGTTTCCCCTGGTCCATGCGCCAGGTCAGAGCGTAAAGCTTACAGGACGTTGGCAGCGACCCGTCTACGGACTTCACTCACTTCGAAAGGAAGCACCATGTACAACCCGACCCAGGATATCGCCGAGATCAACAAGGTGAACGTTGCCCAGGCGACCAAGTTTGCCGCGCTCTCGCTCGAGAACGCCGAAAAGATCGTCAAGTTCCAGCTCGGCGCCGCCAAGAGCGTGTTCGCGCAATCCGTCGAGAGCGCGCAAGCCGTGGCCGGCATCCGTGACGTGCAGGACCTCGTCGCCCTGCGCACCAAGCTCGCCGAAGCGCAAGTGCAGACCGCGATGGGCTACTCGCGCCACCTGTACGAGCTCGCCACCGAAGCGCAGGCCGGTTACTCGGCGCTGGCCGAAGAGTCGTTCGGCGTCTACACCAAGGGCGTCGCCGCCCTCGTGGACAAGGCCAGCAAGTCGGCCCCCGCCGGCTCCGACGTCGCCGTGAACGCGTTCAAGTCGACGCTCGCCGCCACCACGGCCGCCTTCGACCAGTTCCAGAAGGCCAGCAAGCAGGTCGCGAGCCTCGCCGACGCGAATGTCCGCGCCGCCGCCGCCACCGCGAGCAAGGCCGTCAAGAACGGCAAGCGCGCGTAAGGCTTCACGCAATGCCCCGACCGCCGGGCGTGCCCGGCGGCGAGGTGAAGGTGCAACGGGGTTGAAACGCGCCGCGGCACCCTCACTTCGGTAACAGATGGTGATGTCTCCTACTGTATCGATCTCCTCCTCCTGACCGATACAGCCTCCAACGCCCTGCGATGCGAATCGCGGGGCGTCTTTCTTCGTCGCGCGCGTCACGCTGCCGCGTTGCCGCCGGTGCCACACTGTCGTTGATCCCCGTCAATCCTTCCGGTCACGGTATCCTCGGCGCCCGTGCGGCGTGCCAAGATGCAGGGCAGCGCGTGTCTGCCCGTGCATCGTGCGGCGAGCGGGGAGTGACCGGTGATCGACTACGTCAAGGCATGGCAATGCATCGGCTGCGGCAAGATCGAGGCGCCGCAGACGTGCGTGGGCATATGCCAGGATCGCAAGGTGGAGTTCGTCTACGCGTCTGACTACGAGGACGCGCTGCTGCGCGCCGCCACGCTGGAGGTCGTCGTGCGCCAGCTCGCCACCATCGTGCCGCGCGACGGCGAGTGGGAGCGCTCGTACCGGGCCCTGCAGGCGCGCGCGCAGCGAGCGCTCGCGGAGCTCGCCGGGTCCGCGCAGAAGCGCCCGCCGGCCGCTGTGCCGCACCGGCCATGACGGCCGACGCGGGCCACGACGCTGTTCCCGTCGGCGCGGGCGCTGTGCCGCGCCCGTCGTTCCGGGAGCTGGCGAGCCTCTCGCCCGCGTATTTCGGGATGGTCATGGCCACCGGCATCGTGTCGCTGGCCGCCTTCTTCATGGGCTTCGCCACGCTCGCGCGGGGTCTGTTCTGGCTCAACCTCGTGGCGTATGCCGTGCTGTGGACGCTGACGGGCGCGCGCGCGGTGCTGTATCCGCGCCGCCTGTTCGGCGACATGGTCGATCATTCGCGCGGCCCCGGGTTCTTCACCACCGTGGCGGCCACCGGCGTTCTCGGCAACCAGGCGCTGCTCCTCGCCTCCGACCAGGGCACTGCCATGGCGCTGTGGATCGTCGCGATCGTGCTCTGGATCGTGCTCACGTACACGATCTTCACCGGGATCACCGTCAAGCCGCACAAGCCGAGCCTGCGCGAGGGGATCAGCGGTGCCTGGCTCCTGGCGGTCGTGGCCACCCAGTCGATCGCCGTGCTGGGGGCGCTGCTGGCGCCGCGACTCGGAGCGCCCTACCGCCTCGAGCTGAACTTCGTCGCGCTGTCGATGTGGCTGTGGGGCGGGATGCTCTACATCTGGATGATCTCGCTCATCTTCTACCGGTACACGTTCTTCCCCTTCTCGGCCGGCGACCTCGCGCCGCCGTACTGGATCAACATGGGCGCCATGGCGATCTCCACGCTCGCCGGCTCGCTCCTCATCGTCAACGCGGGCGACGCGCCCTTCCTCGAGTCGCTGCTTCCCTTCATCAAGGGCTTCACCGTCTTCTACTGGGCGACCGGCACGTGGTGGATCCCGATGCTCGCGATCCTCGCGATATGGCGGCACGTGGTGAAGCGCTTCCCGCTGCAGTACGACCCGCTGTACTGGGGCGCCGTCTTCCCGCTCGGGATGTACGCGGCCGGCACGCACGAGCTGGTGCGGGCGATGCAGTTCGACTTCCTCGTCTGGCTGCCGCGCGCCTTCTTCTGGATCGCGCTCGCTGCGTGGAGCGCGGCGTTCGTGGGGCTCGCGCGTGACCTGCTGCGCCGGACCGGCGCGCTCCGCCGGTAAGCGCGACCGCAAGGATGGCGATCGTACGACGACGGTTGTTCGCGTCCATCTCTCGTCTCCCTCTTCAGCGACGGAATCCGCCGCGTCCACCGAATCCGCCTCCGCCGAAGCCGCCGCGCATGCCCTCGAATTGCTGCTGCCGCATGCCGCCCATCGTGCGCGCGCTGTAGTCCTGATCGAGGTGGCCCATGCCTTCGAAGCGTCCCTGGCCGCCGGCGTAGCCGCCTTGCGCCGCGGCCGGGCGTGCCTGCCCACCCTGCGCGGCCGTGGTGCGCGCCTGCGCATTGCTCCCTTGCGTGGACGGCCGCTGCACGTTGTTCCACGAGCCGCTGTCGTACTTCTGCCAGCCGCTGTCGGTCTTCTTGTAGACGTTGCCGTCGGCCCCGGCATACACGTCGCCGCCTGCGGTCTTCACCGCGCCCGCATTGTTGCCGCCCGCGCCCGCCACCGCACCGCCCTTGGCGCCGGTGGACGAGCTGAACGATCCCGCGCTCCCCGCGGCGCCGCTCTGGCTTTGCGTGTGCACCGTCTGGTTCGGTCCGCTGATCGTGGACGAGCCCCAGCGGCCGTAGGCATTGGCGTTCTGCTGCGTGGAGCCCGAGCGTCCGGTGTTGGCGTTGTACCAGTTGGCATTGCCCGCGGCGCCGTCGGGACCCCACGCGCCGCTGCCGTGCGCGTAGCTGCCGGTGCTCGGGTTGTACGCGGAGAAGGCGCCCGCGCCGCCGTTGGGTCCGTAGATCGCGCCGCCCTGCGCCCAGGCCCCCGTGTTGGGGTTGTACGCCGTGCCGCCGCGCGCGCCGCCGCCGTAGGGACCGTAGATCGCGCCGCCGTGCGCCCACGCGCCGGTGGTGGAGTTGTAGTAGGTGGCACCCGCATACGAGAACGGATACGGGTAGTAGATCGGCACGAGGCCGGGATAGTAGTAGGGCGGGTAGTAGTAGCCCGTCCCGTACACCAGCACGCCCGCGCTCACGAAGCCCATCGTGTAGCCCGCCGTGTAGCCGTAGGTCACGGCCTCGGGCGTGGCCGCATACACGCGCACGTAGGTGCACGGATACAGCGGGCTCGACGGCGGGATCGTGTAGATCACCTCGGGCACGGTCGCGGCGAGCGTCCACGGACCGGTCGCCACCGCGGACGTGAACCACGCGCCCTGGTAGCACGAGTAGAACACGTTGCCCGTGTGGATCACCTGGAACGACGTGTTGGTGGCATACGTCATCGACGTGCCGGGAATGGGCGCGAACACCGGCGCGCCCGCGTACACCACGTCGAGCTTCGCCGTGGCGCGCGCGAGCGTGGCCTGCTGCGGGATCTGCGCCTCGATGAGGGCTTCCTCGGCCTGCGGCGTGCCCGGCACCGACGCCAGCACGAAGCCGCGCGGGCCGTTGGCGGGAATGCGCCTGAAATCGGCGGGGAGCGAGGCCGTGGCGAAGGTCCACGGCCCGTCGAGGCTGCGCGCCGAGAACCACCGGCCGGACACGAGGTAGTAGAAGGTGCCACCCTTGTCGCGGAAGAGCGCGGCATCGGTGTTGGACACATACGACAGCGACGTCCCCCCGATCGCGGTGAACTGCGGCGGACCGTTGGTGACGATGATCGCCGCCGGCGTGGTCGACACGAAGATCGTGGGCACCGTGGCGGGCGTGAACGAGCGTCCCGGGATCTGCTTCCTCACGTCGGCGAAGTTGGCATCGTTGGGCAGCGCGCCGAAGGCGGGCGGCAGCGTGCCCGCGGGCATCCACGGACCCTTGGGATCGGAGGCCATGAGCCAGCCGCCGTTGTTCAGGAGATACACCGTGCCGTTGCCGGCATCCTTGAACACGTCCCAGTTGGTGTTGACGGCGAACTGCAGCGAGCTCCCCTGCACCGGCGCGAACACCGGCTCGCCGTCGAACACCAGAAGGCTCGCCGGACGCGCGCTCGAAAAGATGCGCGGCGGCGTGTTGTCCACGGCGGCTTCCTTCGGCTTGTCCTGCTCGCGCAGGCTCGCGATCACCATGGCGAGCGGCACGCGCTTCTCGCCCATGCCGAGCAGCGTCTCGCGGATGCGCGCCTCGAGCTGCGCCGCGCGCGCAGCGTCCACCGACGGGAACTTCGCCGACACGAGCTGCGGATCGGACAGGATCACGGTGCGCTCGGGCAGGTCGGTGCGCGTGGCGAAGTTCACCTCGATCACGCCGAGGATCGGCGCGGACACGCCCGCGGGCGTGATGCCGATCGCGATGCGCGTGCTGAGCGAGCGCCGCTCGCTCCACGAGATCACCTGCGGCTGGTAGATGGTGGCGCTGCCGTTGGGGCTGGTGACCACGTGCGGCCAGCTTCCGGCGGGGTTGCCGGCAAGCGCGCTGCCGGCGGCCGGTGCCGTGGCGGGCTGCTGGGCCACGGCAGAAATCGCTGCCACGATGCTGGCAAGGGCGACAGCGGCGGCGATGCAGGATCGCCGGCGTGCAGAAGATGAAGCAGGCATGACCACTCCAGTAGAGGCAGGCGCACCGAGGCGGGCGATTCTAGCGGAGTGACCGTCCGCAGGCGACGACCGCCCGCCGGACGCGAGCGGTCGTCGCCCCGGACGATCAGAACATGTGCTGGCCGCCGTTGATGGCGATGTTCGCGCCCGTGAGGAACGCGGCTTCCTCGCTGGCGAGATACGCCACCAGGCCCGCCACTTCCTCCGGCTTGCCGAGGCGACCCATCGGGATCTGCGGAATGATCTTGCTGTCCAGCACCTCGGTGGGGATCGCCATCACCATCTTGGTCCCGATGTAGCCGGGCGAGATCGTGTTGGAGGTCACGCCCTTGCGCGCGTACTCGAGCGCCAGCGCCTTGGTGAAGCCGTGCATCCCGGCCTTGGCCGCGGAATAGTTGGTCTGCCCGAACGCGCCCTTCTGCCCGTTGACCGACGAGATGTTGACGATGCGCCCCCAGCCGCGCTCGGCCATGCTGTCGCACACCTGCTTGGTCATGTTGAAGCAGGAGTCGAGGTTGGTCTTCATCACCGCGTCCCAGTTCGGCTTGTCCATCTTCTTGAACGTCATGTCGCGCGTGATGCCGGCGTTGTTCACCAGCACGTCGACCGGGCCCACTTCCTCCGCGACCTTCTTCACGCACGCGACTGCCGATTCCCAGTCGGCCACGTCGCACGGATACGCCTTGAAGTCGTAGCCCTGCGCCTTCATCTGCGCGAGCCAGTCGGCGGACTTGGTGTTGCCCGGCGAATAGGTGGTGACCACGCTGTAGCCCAACGCCGCCATCTTGATGCAGATGGCCTCGCCGAGGCCGCCCATCCCGCCCGTGACGAGCGCCACGCGATGCTTGTCGTTTGCCATGTGCCTTGCTCCTCCGGTTGTTGCTCTTTGTGTTTTGGTGATTCGAGCTTCGTGTCGTTGCCGCTGCTAGCGCTCCACCGCCAGCGCGACCCCCATGCCGCCGCCGATGCACAGCGACGTGAGGCCCTTCTTCGCATTGCGCCGCTTCATCTCGTGCAGCAGCGTGACCAGCACGCGGCAGCCCGACGCGCCGATCGGGTGGCCCAGCGCGATCGCGCCGCCGTTCACGTTGATCTTGCCCGTGTCCCAGCCCATCTCCTTGTTCACCGCGCACGCCTGCGCCGCGAAGGCCTCGTTGATCTCCATGAGGTCGAGGTCCGCGGCGCGCCAGCCCGCCTTCTCGAGGCAGAGCCTCGACGCCGGCACCGGACCCATGCCCATGAGCGCCGGATCCACCCCCGTGGTGGCGAAGGCCTTGATCCTGGCCAGGGGTGTGAGGCCCAGCTTGGCCGCGCGCTCGGCGGTCATCACCAGCACCGCGGCAGCGCCGTCGTTGATGCCCGAGGCATTGGCCGCCGTGACCGAGCCTTCCTTGGCGAACGCCGGGCGCAGCGCCGCCACCGATTCGAGCGTGGTGCCGTGCTTGGGGAATTCATCGACCTCGAAGGCCACCGGATCGCCCTTGCGCTGCGGGATCAGCACCGGCGTGATCTCGTCCTTGAAGGCGCCGGCCTTCTGCGCCTTCTCCGCCTTGTTCTGCGAGGCCACCGCGAGCTCGTCCTGCTGCGCGCGGCTGATCTCGTGCTTCTTCGCCACGTTCTCGGCGGTGACACCCATGTGGTACTGGTTGTACACATCCCACAGGCCGTCGACGATCATCGTGTCGACGAGCTTGGCGTCCCCCATGCGGAAGCCGTCGCGCGAGCCCGGCAGCACGTGCGGCGAGGCGCTCATGTTCTCCTGGCCGCCCGCGATCACGATGTCGGCGTCGCCGGACTTGATGGCCTGCGCGGCGAGCATCACGGCCTTGAGGCCTGAGCCGCAGACCACGTTGATGGTCATCGCCGGCACTTCCTTCGGGATGCCGGCCTTGAGCAGCGCCTGGCGCGCGGGGTTTTGCCCGCTGCCTGCCGTGAGGACCTGCCCGAGGATCACCTCCGACACCTGGTCCGGCGCGATCCTGCCTTGCGCCAGCAGGGCGCGGATGACGGTGGCGCCGAGCTCCGGGGCCGGAACCTTGGCGAGTGCACCGCCGAACTTGCCGATGGCCGTGCGCAGCGCGCCGACGATCACGATATCGGACATGGAGATCTCCTCTGGGGTCGCTATCCGGGAATGGTAGCGCACAAAGCCCGCGCGCCGGTGCCCCGGGGCGCGGGCTCATCGCCCTCCATTGGCCTGGATCAAATCAGGCGGGCTGCGCCGCCGGCCGCTTGATCGTGCGCTCGTCGATGGGCAGGTTGAGCAGCCCTGCGACGATGCCGAGCGCCATCGACAGGTACCACACCACGTCGTAGCTGCCCGTGGTGTCGTAGAGCTTGCCGCCGAGCCACGCGCCGAGGAAGCTCCCCACCTGGTGCGAGAAGAACGTGAAGCCCGTGAGCATCGCCATGTAGCGCACGCCGAAGATCTGCGCCACGAGCCCGTTGGTGGGCGGCACGGTGGACAGCCATAGAAGCCCCAGCGCCATCGCGAACACGTACACCGACAACGGCGACAGCGGCGCGTAGAAAAACACCACGAACACGATGGTGCGGCCGAAATAGATGGCCGACAGAATGTAGCGCTTGGGCATGCGCCCGCCGAGCCATCCCGTGAGGTAGGTGCCGATGATGTTGAACAGCCCCACGAGCATGAGCGCGGTCACCGCCACGTGCGGCGCCATGCCCTTGTCGGCGAGGTAGGCGGGCAGGTGCACGCCCACGAACACGACCTGGAAGCCGCACACGAAGAAGCCGAGGGTCAGGAGGATGTAGCCGCGATGGCCGAAGGCCTCGCTCGCCGCCTGCTTCGCCGATTGCTGGAAAGTGTGCGCCGCACTATCGCCACGCTCCATCATCACCGCCGCGAGCGCCACGATCACGAGGCCCACCGCCGCGAGCACGTAGAGCGTGACATGCCAGCCCACGCTCGACAGCATCCACTGCGTGAGCGGCAGCATCGCGAACTGTCCGAACGATCCCGCCGCCGCCGAGATGCCGAGCACCATGCTGCGCTTCTCCGGCGGATACTTGCGGCCCAGCACGCCGGAAACCACGCTATAGGTCACGCCCGACAGGCCCGCGCCGATCAACACGCCGGCGGTGAGGACGAAGATCCAGGGCGAGGTCGACGCCGACATGGCGACGAGGCCCAGCGAATAGAGAAGGGCGCCCACCACCAGCACCTTGGCCGAGCCGAAGCGGTCGGCGATCATGCCGGTGAACGGCTGCGTCGCACCCCACGTCAGGTTCTGCACGGCGAGCGCCAGCGCGAACGTCTCGCGGCCCCAGCCCATCTCGCTGGACACGGGCTGCAGGAAGAGGCCGAAGCCGTGACGGATGCCCATCGAGATCGAGAGGATCGCGGCGCTCGCGACGAGCACGGCGGTGGGAGTGCGCCAGTCGGCGCGTCGGGTATTCATGCGGTGTGCTTTCTAGAGGGGCGCCGTAGTGCCGCGGGCGTCGGGGGAGGGATGCAGTGACTCGACCGAGGCGAGCAGCCCCACGAGCGCTTCGATCCTCGGCTCGCCGAGCTTGCGCTCGACTTCCTTCTGCGCTTCGTGCCAGTAGGGCGTGGCCTTGTCCAGCGCGGACCTGCCGGCGCGGGTGAGCGAGACCTCGCGCGTGCGGGCGTCCTTGCCGGGGGCGATCCTGACCAGTCCCTGCGCGACCAGCGGCTCGAGATTGCGGGAGAGGGCCGTGCGGTCGAGGAGAGTGGCGGTGGCGAGCGCGGTGATGCGCATCGGGCCTTCGCGCGCGAGGGTGCGCAGGAGCGAGAACTGCGTGATCCGCAGGCCGCCGGGCGCCATCGTGGCGTCGTACATCTGCGTGAGGGCGCGCGCGGCGCGGCGGAGACGGCCGCAGACGCAGGCGGGAGGCGCGGGCATTGGGCGCATATGCACCCAATTATACGTGCATATGCACGTCCGCGCGGGCCGGGACTGCTGCCGCGCCGGTAACGCTTCGCGCCACGGGACCTGCCCTACAATGACCTCCGACTTCACGATGCACGCCGCGGCGCCTCCAGGCAGGCGCCACGGCAGCACCTCGATGCCCCGGAAATTGCACCCGCGCCCGCAACTCCCACGCTGGACTTGCGCCTTGGCGCTGGTCCTGGCCACGACCGCCGCCGCCGCGGATTTCGCCACGCCGGGGGGTGCGCTGCCCGGCAACCTCGATGCCGTCATGCGCGAGCTGCGCGCGGATCGCCACGATCTCGAGCTCCTGGTGAGCTACGGCACGTCGAAGGGCGGCTCCGCCGGGCACCTGGCGCTCGCCATCCGCGATGCCCCGGACGGCGACGAAACCGTCTATTCCGCCAACTTCTACGCGGATCGCGAGCCCGAGCACGCCCGCGATTTCTATATCGACGACCTCATGGTGAAGATTCCCAGGAGCGAGTACCTCTACGGGACGAGGTCGTCCGTGAGCCCCAAGGCGTCGTTCGGCCTCGACTTCGGCGAGGTGTACAAGCGGTCGGTGGTGGGCATCCGCGCCTACGGCGTCCCGCGCGCCGAGATGCGTGCGCTGGTGGACTACTTCGCGCGAATCAATGCCGACTACCATGCCCGGGCGCGCAACACGGAGTACCACGATCGCGAAGTGCGCTACGACTACCTTCGGCTCAACTGCGCGAAGACGATCGGATCGGCATTCCGCTACGGCGCCGGCTACGAGGACCTCGTGGTGGAAGGGAAGTCGCGCCTGTTGCGGCGGCCGCTCCTGAGCGCGCTCAACTCCAACGTGCCCACCGAGATGGCGGTCAAGATCCTCGACGAGTGGGGCAAGCGCGGCTATGGCCTGGACGTGGTGTTCTATCGCAAGTACCGCAGCTCGCCCTATGTCGATCCGCACGACGACGAGCCCGTCGCGTTCCGCGACCTGCCCGATCGTTTCCCGTCGGTGCTCTCCCGCGACTTCCGCCGCGACGCCGGAGAGTACGAGGACTACGACAACCTCTTCGCGATGTATCTGCTCTACAACCTCGCACGGTACAGCGTGGTCATCGACGAAGGAAGCTCGCTGCTGCGCATCGAGACACGCAAGTCGCCCATGCCCTATGCCGAAGCTGTCTCGGCGGCCGCGGCGAGCGCGGGATCGGATGAAACTGCATACGCCCGGCACGCGCCGTTCACGCCCAAGGGCTCACGGGTGGGCGAAGATGCAACGCAGGGCGCGCCTGCGCGGTAGCACGCGATCCCACCCGGAGTCGCCGGCGCATCATTGCCGCCTCATCCGCCTCATCCGCCTCATCCGCCTGGACGATGGGACCTCTTTCCGGGGGTTGATAGCATTTTTGCGAGAAACCCCGGTGTTTTTCGCAAATTTGCGAATTACCGTGGGGTTCTTCGCAGAATTGCGATCACCATGTCCGAAGAGCTTGCCCACTTGAGGAAAGTGCTGGACCGCATGCAGGCCGGTCGCAGCGCCGAGCTCGGGAGGGACACGATACTTCGTGACCTGATCGTCCAGCTGGTTGCCGCGCGCCAACGCGCCGGCATGACGCAGGCGCAAGTCGCCGGACACATGTTCACGACCCCGAGCGTCGTGTCGCGACTGGAAGCGGGCCGCCATACGCGTCCCTCGCTCCGGACCATCGAGCGCTACGCCCGCGCGGTAGGGTGCAAGGTCGAAATCCGGATCCGCTAG
>CAZUGY010000001.1:77184-91457 GCA_964620265.1 uncultured Alcaligenaceae bacterium | reverse complement strand
GCCCGCGGCGGTCTCCCACGACGACGCCCTCGCCACGTGGCGAGCGACGAAGCGGCACCCGTTCGACACCGCGGCGGCCTGACGCGGAGGCCGCAGCCATCCGGGGAAAAACCCCGGCAACGCGCAGATCCTGCTTCTATCATCGGATGATTTTATGTATCCTCCGATTTTTAGCGATTAATCGGAGTCATCCCGGGCTCCCCCAGAACCCGACATGACCCGTCCTGCCCGCCTGTCCTCGATCGTCGCCCTCCTGCACCGCCGCGCGGAGGAGATCGCCGCCATCCTCATCGTGGCGATGTTCAGCTGCTTCATCCTGCAGATCACCTTCCGCTACGTCTTCAATTACCCGCTGGCCTGGACGGAGGAGGTGAGCCTCCTCACGTGGATCTGGGCCGTGCTGTGGGGGGCGGTCTTCGTGGTGCGCGAGGAACACGAGATCCGCTTCGACATCATCTACTCGTCGGTGAGCCCGGGAACGCGCCGCATCTTCACGATCATCACGTCGATCACGCTGGTCGTCGTGTACATCTGGTCGCTGCCCGCGGTGGCGGACTACGTCGCCTTCATGAAGGCCGAGCGCTCCGCGTCCCTGCGCATCCGCCTCGACTACCTGTACTCGATCTACATCGTGTTCATGGTGGGGTCGATCGCGCGCTATGCGTGGCTCGGCTGGCGGGCGATACGCGGCCACGCGCCGGGGGTGGAGATCGGCGGAGGGTCGGCGCTGTGAACTTCACGAGCCCCTTCGCGATCGCGCTCTACGCCATCCTGGTGCTGGGCCTCTTCGGGCTGCCCATCGGCCACTCGATGATCGTGGGCACCACGATCTACGTGATCCTCGCCCATCTCGACCTCGCCATGGCGGCGGAACAGATCATGAACGGCATGTACAACAGCTACGTGCTGCTCGCGGTGCCGCTGTTCCTTTTCGCGGCGGAGCTCATGAACCTGTCGCGCATGACCGACCAGCTCCTGCGCTTCTGCGACATGCTGGTGGGTCGCGTGCGCGGGGGCCTCGGGCACGTGAACATCGTGCAGAGCATCATCTTCGCAGGCATGTCGGGCTCGGCGATCGCCGACGTCGCAGGCACCGGCAAGATCAGCATCTCGATCATGACGCGCAGCAATCGCTACACGGCAAGCTATGCCGCGGCGATCACCGCAGCGTCGGCGGTGATCGGTCCCATCATCCCGCCGTCGATCCCGATGGTGCTTTTTGCGCTCGTCTCGGATGCCTCCATCGGCTATCTCTTCCTGGGCGGCGTGATCCCGGGGCTCATGATGGCCGCCGCGCAGATGGTCATCAACGGCTGGATGGCCAAGCGCCGCAACTTCCCGATGGAGGCGCCGATCCCGCTGCGCGAGTGGCCGCGCATCACCTACGAGGCGATCCCCGCGCTCCTCATGCCGGTGATCCTGCTCGGCGGCATCTACAGCGGCGTGATGACGCCCACCGAAGCCGCCGCGGTGGCCGCCGCCTACGCGCTCCTGGCGGCCGTCGTGATCTATCGCCAGGTGACGTTCAAGGCGACCTACGAGGCCGTGATGGCCACCACGCGCTCCACCGCGTCGATCGGCATGCTGATCGCGGGCGCGCTCGCCTTCAACTACGTGGTCACGATCGAGAACATCCCCGAGACCGTGCGCGGCATCCTCGCCGGCCACGAGCTCGGTCCCGTCGCGTTCCTCTTCTGGGTGAACATCATCCTGCTGGTGCTGGGCTGCCTGCTCGAGGGGAGCACCATCATCCTCGTCGTGCTGCCGATCCTGATCCCCACGGCGAATGCGCTCGGGATCGACATGGTGCACTTCGGCGTGGTGTGCGTGGTGAACGTGATGATCGGCCTCATCACGCCGCCTTACGGGTTGCTGCTGTTCCTGGTGTCGGCGCTCGCCCGCGTGCCGTTGCGGCACGTCGTGGTGGACGCCATGCCGTTCGTGCTGGCGATGATCGTGGCGCTCTTCATCATCACCTACGTCCCTGCCACCGTGCTGTGGCTGCCACGGATGTTCGGCTACACGGGATAGCGCCGCGGCCACGCACTGACCGCTCGCGGGGCCGGCCCTACCACGCGTAGCCCAGGCCGAGCAGGAAGGTCGTGTCCGTGCGCCGCGTGCCGGGAACGGGCGCGCTGTCGTAATCGACCTTGACCTCGGTGGTCGCGTTGAGCCCGTGCACGAGCGGCACGCGCAGGCCGATTGCCGAGTGCGTCACCAGGTCGCTCGTGTCCTCGAGGTTCCAGAAGCCCGTCTGGTCGAAGTAGAGCTCCGCGCGCCGCGCCCACAGCCATTGCGCGTAGCGCAGCCCCCAGGCCGCCGCGATGAAGGTGTCGTCCGGATCGTTGTAATACGCGGCACGCACGAGGTCGGGTCCGGCCTGCACCGAGAGCTTGACATCCGCCGTGTCGAGGAACTGGTAGCCGTAGCCGCCGCCCAGCTGGCTGCGCAGCTGCAAGTCGCGGAAGCCGTCGTGCTCGAAGGCCGCGCGCGCATAGACGAACTGCCGCGGACGCAGGAACCAGTCGTAGCTGCCGTTGGCCCGCCAGTTCGACTCGGTGGTGTTGCCGCCTTCGCTCGCGCGCGTGCCGTCGGCCCACAAGCGGTAGCGCTGCGCTTTCGCGCGTCCTTCGAATTCGCCGTTGGCGCGCACGCGCCCGCTGTCGGTATTGCCGCGTGACATGTTGGCGGCCAGTCCCAGCCGACGCTTGTAGCTCCAGCCGTGGCCGGATTGCTCCGGCGTGGGATTGATGTATGCGATGCGGGCCAGCGGCACGTCGCGCGCTTCGGCAGCGTCGGTCACGGCCAGCTTGCCGCCCTCGAGCAGGCGTCCCTGGATCGCCGCGCCATCGTCGAGCTGGACGCGCACCGGCGCGTCGGTCGCGAGCGTGGCAACGTCGGCCCAGCGGATCTTGACCTCGCCGGCGTAGGGCGTGCGCAGCAGCAGTGTCGATTCGTCCTTGGTCACCACGTCGCCCGTCAGGCGGTCGCCATTGCGCAGCGTGACCACGTCGGCCAGCGCCGGGAGGGATGCGCCGGCCAACGCCAGCGCGATCGCACGCGCGCAGCGCGCGCGATGACGGGCGAGCGCGTCGCTGCGGTCGAAACGGGAATGCACGATTCTGGTCCTTTGGGAAAGCGCCGCCCGGGGCGGCCACCCAAAGTCGACTGCTGGCGTGCGGCGATGGTTCCCGCCGGCGCGAACGGCGCTGCGCCCGCGCGCCCGAAGCGCGCCCGCCGCCTACATGCGCGGCTTCTTCTCCACGATCTGGATCGCGGCCCAGCTCCAGTCGGCGCGCTGCTCCACGAGATGGCGCAATGCCACGGTATAGACCGAGCGACCGGTGGTGAGGATCACGTGGCGGCCTTCCGAGTATTCCTGGGTGGGCACGATCAGCGTCTTCACCGTGAGCGGCTTGTCGGGGCGCGACGGCGGCGGCAGGTAGAGGCCGAGGAAGCGCGCGCCCATGGTGGACACGTCGATGCCGTCGACCGTGAAGCCCTGGTCGTCGCTCGCCTGCCGCATGGCGTGCAGCGTGACGGCCACGAAGCGGTCGGCGATGATGGACATGCCGGCCTCGACCTCGTCGTTGCTGACCTTGTTCAGGCGCCGCACCACGCCCACCACCCAATCCGACAGGTCCGACTGGCGCACGGCCACGAGCGCACCGAGTGCCAGTGCCTGGCCGATGCCGCCCGACGCCGCGATGCGCAATCCGGCGACGCTGCGGTCCTTGACCTGCCACATCGGATCGGAGAACGACGACAGCGACGCGGCCAGCGAGTCGTGCTCGTCGGGCACGCGGCGGCGCGCGGCACCGTTGGCCACCGCGAAGACTTCGATCTGCTCGGTACCGATCGTGCTTTCGGCCCCCGGGTCGTCCTGCGTCAGCTCGTGGCAGATGCGGGAGAGGCCGATGCGCACCTTGGCGGCCACGGCGCAGGCGATGCGCGGATCGCGGCGCAGCTCCGCATTGAGGTTGGGCGCGACCGAAGGCGCCACCTTCTCGAGGATCCCGATGCGCGACGGGTTGATCGATGCGGCCGGGCCGTGGTCGGTGGCTTCCGCTTGCCGCAGCGCGGCGATCGCGCGCTCGAGCGATTCGGCAAGCAGCGTCGTGTCGAGGTAGCGCAGCATCGACCCGCTGTCGTTGCCGGTGCGCCGGCCGAGCCCCGCCTTGCCGGCCACGTCGACGAAGAAGCCTTCGGGCGAGCGCGGCACGGCATCGAGCTCGAGCCGGCGGCTCCACGCGCGCAGCTGCGACATGGCCCAGTCGAGCTCGGGGGGCGACATGTTGCCCGTGTTGAGCTGGTGGACGAGCAGCACGTAGATGTATTCCTGCTCGGCGCTCCACTGCGTGGCGTGGGCACCGGCGCTCGCGAGCACCGCGGGCACGCGGTCGAAGCCGAGCTCGCTCGCGCGCAGGTAGGTGCGATGCAGGTCGTTCCACTTGCCGGGGATCCACCGCTCGAAGCGGAACACGCGCAGCTTGGCATCGGTGCCGTAGTAGTGCAGGAGGCGCGCGAAGAGCACCGGCGGGATACCCTTCCAGCGCGGCGATTGCGGTGCCGCGAGCGAGGCCTCGAGCGCCGTCTGGTAGGCGTAGATGAATCCCTGCGACAGGTCGTAGATCGCCTGCCAGATGCGCTCGGAGAGCTTGGGCGCCGCGTCGTAGTTCTCCACGTATTGCTTGATGAGCTGCCGGCGGTCGGTGCCCAGCGCCGCGTCGAGGAACTGCACCGCCTGCGCACGCGCGGGATCCACCGGACGACGCGACTGGCGCATCGCATCGAGCGCGCCCATCACGTGCTGCTGGCGGCCGATGACATCGAGCGGCGGCAACTGCCGCAGCCACGCGGACGTGGTCTTCACGGATACGAGCGGATCCGTGATCTCCTTGGCTCCAGATGTCAGGAATCCGAACATGGCCCCTAGCTACGACGGCAACGAAACGACGCCGCGCGCTTGCAGGACGTCGCGGCGAGTGAGAGAACGACAGCGGAAGAACCCGCATTTATAGTCGAAAACCGCGACTGGCGCAAAATCGGCCGGGAGTGGGCTACAATTCATCGTCTTCCCCCTGTGCCGCGCGGGCTCCGCGCCCGCCGGAACGTCGCAAGGGGCGAACGATCCGCCGGAGCGCGCCAGCGCGACGGCCGTCTTGCCAGCCCCACGCGTCACATATCTCCGTCGGTTCGAACCCACACCCATGACCTCTTCCGTCCATCCGGCTTCCGCCATCCGCGCGGCCGGGACTTCGAATAAACCCAGGATTTCGCTGGCAATCGTGCTCCTCGCAGGATTGTTCACCACAAACGGCGTCGCGCTCGCGCAGGGCACCGCTGCTCCCGCTGCTGCAACCACTCAAAGCAAAACAAATGCCATGCCCACGACTCTTCAAAAAATCGATGTAAAACAAGGAACTGGGGCCGAAGCCGTGAGCGGAAAGCCGGTATTCGTACATTACACCGGCTGGCTTTTCGACCCGTCCAAGCCCGACCAGAAGGGCGCCAAATTCGACAGCTCCCGCGATCGCGGCCAACCGTTCTCGTTTCCCCTGGGCGGCGGCCGCGTGATCAAGGGCTGGGACGAAGGCGTGTCGGGCATGAAGGTGGGGGGCCAGCGCACGCTGATCATCCCGCCCGACTACGGCTACGGTGCCCGCGGCGCGGGGGGCGTGATTCCGCCCAACGCCACCCTGATCTTCGACGTCGAGCTCCTCGACGTGAAGTAGTCCATCCGGCGGAAGGCTCACCATGCTGCCCCGTGACGACAGCGTCGCGATCAAGCGGCGCCAGGACTATCGCCCGCCGGCGTTCCTGATCGACGAGATCGACCTGGCGCTCGATCTCGTCCCGGACGCCACGCGCGTCACCGCGCGGCTCGCCTTCCATCGCAATCCGCAGGCCGCCGCTGCCGACCACGCGGCGCCGCTCGTGCTCGACGGCGAGCAGCAGGACGACGTCGAGGTGGACCTCGACGGTGTCACGCTTGCCCGCGACCGCTATGTCCTCACGCCCGAGACGCTCACGGTGCCCGACGCGCCGTCCTCGGGCACGCTCACCGTGCGCTCGCGCATCGCGCCGTCGCGCAACGTGGCGCTCGAGGGGCTGTACATCTCGTCGGGCGTGTTCTGCACGCAGTGCGAGCCCGAGGGCTTCCGCCGCATCACCTATTTCCCCGACCGTCCCGACGTGCTCGCGCGCTACACGGTCACGCTGCGCGCCGACCGTGCGCAGTTCCCCGTGCTGCTGTCCAACGGCAACCTGGTCTCGCAGGGCGCCCTCCCCGACGGCCGTCACTTCGCGACGTGGCACGACCCCTTTCCCAAGCCCTCGTACCTTTTCGCCGTGGTGGCGGGCGACCTCGTGGCGCTGGAGGATTCCTTCACCACGATGTCGGGCCGCAGGATCGACCTTTCGATCCATTCCACGCCGCGCAACCTGCCGCGCTGCCACCACGCGATGGCCTCGCTGAAAGCGTCGTTCCGCTGGGACGAGGAGCGCTTCGGCCGGGAATACGACCTCGACAGCTTCATGATCTTCTGCGCCGACGACTTCAACATGGGCGCGATGGAGAACAAGGGACTCAACATCTTCAACAGCCGTCTCGTGCTGGCCGATCCCGCCACCGCCACCGACGACGACTACGGCGCCATCGAGAGCGTGGTGGGCCACGAGTACTTCCACAACTGGACCGGCAATCGCGTGACCTGCCGCGACTGGTTCCAGCTGTCGCTCAAGGAAGGCCTCACCGTCTTCCGCGACCAGGAGTTCAGCAGCGACCAGAGCTCGCGCGCGGTCGAGCGCATCGCCGCGGTGGAATACCTCCGCCGCGAGCAGTTCCCCGAGGACGCCGGGCCCATGGCGCACAACGTGCGTCCCGACGAATACATCGAGATCAACAACTTCTACACCACCACGGTGTACGAGAAGGGCGCCGAAGTCATCCGCATGCAGCACACGCTGCTCGGGCCCGAGCGCTTCCGCCGCGGGATGGACCTGTACTTCGAGCGGCACGATGGGCAGGCCGTGACCTGCGACGACTTCGTGCAGTCGATGGCGGATGCCTCCGGCGTGGACCTCACGCAGTTCAAGCGCTGGTACTCGCAGGCCGGCACGCCCACGCTCGTGATCCGCGACACGTATGACGCAACGGCCAGGACCTACACGCTGCACGTGACGCAGCACACGGCGCCCACCCCCGGCCAGTCCGAGAAGCTGCCGTTCCACATCCCGCTCGCCGTCGGCCTGCTCGGTCCCGACGGCCGCGACATCCCGCTGCGTCTTGCGCACGAGGCCGCGCCCGTGGGCACCACGCGGGTGCTCGAGGTCACGCAGGCGGACCAGTCGTTCGTGTTCGCCGGCATCGCGGCGGCACCGGTGCCGTCGCTGCTGCGCGGCTTCTCGGCGCCGGTCACGATCGACTTCGCGTATGGCCCGGAGGAGCTCGCGTTCCTCGCGGCGCACGACAGCGATGCCGTCGCCCGCTGGGATGCCGCGCAGCGCAGCTACGTCGAGGCGATCCTCTCCCTCGCGCGCGCCACGCGCGCCGGCGCCGAGACCACGCTGCCGGAAACGCTGCGCACCATCGCCGCGGCGCTCCTCGCCGACCGCGGCAGCGATCCGGCCCTGCTGGCGCTCGCGCTCACGCCGCCGGATCCCGCCTACGTCGCCGCACAGGAGCCCGAGCTCGACGTCGACGGCGTGGTGGCGGCGCGCACGTTCCTCATCCGCGCCCTGGCGCTCGAGCTGCGGCCGCAGTTCGAGGCCGTCTACTCGCAGCGACGCGTGCGCGCGGCGTATGCACCCAGCAACGACCAGGTCGGCGCGCGCAAGCTCGCCGGCATGTGCCTGCGCTACGTTGCGAGCATCGACGACCCCGCGGCGCGCGCGCTCGCGGTGGCGCACTACGACGGCGCCGACAACATGACCGACTCGTTCACGGCGCTACTCGCCCTGCGCGACAGCACGTCGGAGGAGCGCGACAAGCTCTACGCCCGCTTCGAGGCGCGCTGGCGCGACGAGCCGCTCGTGCTCGACAAGTGGTTCTCGCTCGAGGCCACCGCCGATCGCCCGGGCACGCTCGCCCGCGTGCAGCAGCTCCTCGCGCATCCGCGCTTCAATGTGCGCAATCCCAACCGCGTGCGCTCGCTCGTGGGTGCGTTCACGCTGCGCAACTTCGCGCGCTTCAACGCCGCCGACGGCAGCGGCTATGCATTCGCGGGAGACCAGGTGATGGCGCTCGACGCCACCAATCCGCAGATCGCCGCCAGCATCGCCGGCGCGTTCAACCTGTGGAAGCGCTTCCCGCAACCGCGGCGCGGGTTCATGCAGGCCGCGATGCAGCGGATCGCGGCGGCACCGGGGCTCTCCCCCGACGTGACGGAAGTGGTCACCCGCACGCTGGCCGCCTGACCGCCGGGCCCGTCCCGCGCTCGAGGCTTCAGTCCGAAGGGTCCGTCACGCCACGCTTCCTGGCAGGGGGCCTCCGCTTGCCTGGCCCGGCGTGCGTCTCGTGCAAGGTCATGGCGAGCTCGAAGGCGCTGCGCGTGAAGCCCAGCACCCGCGCGAATTCCTCGTCCGACAGCGTGCGCGCCGCATCGCTGGCGCGATAGAGGTTGGCGAACTCCCGCTCGCGGCCCGCCTGCACCGCCAGCCTGCCGATCCCCAGGGCCTCGAGCGTGTGCCACACCTGCGGATTCCAGGTGCGCGTGAAGCGCATCACGAAGGAGATGGGATCGTTGCGGCCGAGCACGGCGGCGAGCCGCAGCACGATCTCGAACGGCAGCGCCACCTTGCCGTTCTCCACGAGCTCGAGCAGCGCAGGGTCCGACAGGTCCACGGCACGCCCCAGCTCCCTGACCGACAGTCCCGCGCTCTCGCGCAGCGAGCGCAGCGCCTGCCCCGCCCTCGCCAGAGCGGCGCGTTGCGCAGGCTTGACGAGGATGGCCTTGGCCGCGCCGAGCGACACGTCGGCCGCGGCACCCGCGATGCCGAGCACGGAGTCGGACCACGCGAGCACCTGCCGCGCCGCGCCGGCGAGTGTCGAGGACTCCGACGGCACGGAGCGCGCTTTCGGCTTCGCCTTGCGCCGCGTCCCATGGGCGGCCGTGCCCTTCGCGCCGGAAGCCTTGCCCGTCGCGCCCGCACGTTGCGGGGCGCGTTCGCGCCCGGGGCGAGCGGCAGCACTCACGCGATCACTCCCGCCGGACGCGACGGCAACGAGCGCCGCAGCAGGAACACCGCGATCGACACGGTCACGAGATTCCACCCGATGCCATTCACGAATGCTGCCCGGTAGGAGCCGGTGAGATCGAAGATCACGCCGGACAGATAGCCGCCCAGCGCCATGCCGAAGAGCGTCGCGGTGATCACGGCGCTCACCCGCACGCCCGCCTCCCGCGCGGGGAAGTACTCGCGGATCACGATCGCATACGACGGCACGATCCCGCCCTGGACGAGGCCGAACATCGCGGAGATGAGGTACAGCGACACCAGCCCGTCGAACGGCAGGAAGAAGAAGAGCGACAGTCCCTGCAGCGACGAGCCGATGAGGAGCGTGCGCAGGCCGCCGATGCGATCGCAGATCGCGCCGAAGGCGAGCCGGCTGACGATGCCGCAGGCGAGCATGATCGAGAGCATCTGCGCCCCCCGCGCGGGGCCGTAGCCGAGATCGCTGCAATACGCCACGAGGTGAACCTGCGGCATGGACATCGCGACGCAGCAGGCGACGCCGGAGACCAGCAGCAGCGTCTGCAGCGCCCGGCTCGACAGGCCCAGCGTCGCCGGCGTGCCCACGGGAGGCGCCAGCGCGCCGCCCACGTCGGACCTGGGCGCAGTACCGCGCAGGTAGAACGCGAGCGGCAGCATCGCCACCAGCACGAAGGCGGCAATGCCGACGTACGTGGCGCGCCAGCCGTAACCCGCGATGAAATGCGCCACGACGGGCGGCCACAGCACCCCCGCGAGATAGTTGCCGCTCGCGAATACCGCGATCGCGATGCCGCGGCGACGCGCGAACCACAGCGACATGTGCGCCATGAGCGGCGCGAACGTCGCCGAGGCGCCCACGCCGATGAGCAGTCCCTGCACCGCCGTGTACCAGCCGATGCCGGGCGCCGACGCGGCAGCGACGTAGCCGACGGCAAGCAGCACCGCGCTCGCGCTCACCGGCAGCACGATCCCGAAGCGATCCGAGAGCTTGCCGATCACGATGCTGCCGACGCCGAAGCCGATCATCGTGAGCGTGTACGGCAGCGACGCGCCCGCCCGCGCCACGCCGAACTCCGCCTGCACCGCGGGCAGCGCGACCACGACCGACCACATGCCCACGCCACCCAGGGTGGACAGCGCCACGCCTGCCCACAGGCGATGCCACGCATGGGGTGAGTCGACACCCCGGTTCGCACTCATCGCAACGGACCTTACGCGATCCGCTTCTTGAGCTCGGGCGGTGTCGCGAACGTGCGGCCGAAGGCGGCCGCCGAGTCGGCGAGCTTCACGCCCGCGCGCTTGATCGCGCCGTCATCGACCTTGGCCAGCGGCGTGTAGAACGGATGATGGTGCTCGAGGAAGGGATTGTTGCGCGCGGCGTTGTAGCACATGAGCACGGTCCAGCGGCGCAGGTCCGAGCGGTTCTGGTCCGAGCGATGCAGCACGTTGGCGTGGAAGAAGAGGCCGTCGCCGGGCTCGAGCTCGGCGTAATCCACCGGCAGCACCTTGAGGATCTCCTCCACGCGGCGCGGCTGCGCGCCCACCTGCTCGCCCGGCAGCACGCCATGCTCGATGCGGCCGACATGATGCGAGCCGCGCACGACCTGCAGGCAGCCGTTCTCGCGCGTGGACTTGTCGAGCGCCACCATCACGCTCGCCATCAGCGGAAACACGATGCCGTTGTGGTACCAGTAACCGTAGTCCTGGTGCCACTCCCACGCGCCGCCCACGCGCGGCTCCTTGGCCGTGAGCTTGGAGTGGTAGTGGTACACCTCGCCGCCCAGCATCTGTTCCATCGTGTCCACCACGCGCGCGCTGCGCGCGGCCAGGCCATACACGCTGTCACCGGGATGGTTCCACAGGGCCATGCGCGTGGCATTGCCCGCGGCGTCCTTGCGGCTGTAGAGGCTTTCCTGCAATGCGGGATCGGTCTCGATCGCCTCGCGCATCAGCGCGATCTCCTCGGCGTCGAAGAGGCCGCGCACGGTGACGTAGCCGTCGCGCTCGTAGGCGGCCCGCTGCTCCGCCGTGAAGATGGATGCCATTCTCGTTCTCCTCCTGCTGCAAGGTTACTCCACCCCTTGACCGGGGGTGACGCACCGCTACCAGTAGGTTTCCACCGTGACGTGGCCGGGCTCGCGGCGGCGATGCCGCTTCATGCCGCGGCGGAGCAGCGTGGCCTGCGCGTCGTCGACCATCGCGGGATTGCCGCACAGCATCACCTGCGAATTCTCGGGGGACAGCGCGATCCCGGCGCGCGCCTCGAGACGGCCCTCGTCGATGGCGGCGGGGATCCTGCCGCCCAGCGCGCCGGGGTGCGCCTCGCGGCTCACCATCGGCACGTAGGTGAAGGCGCCGCCGCGCGCAGCCTCGATCCCCGCTATCGCATCGCGATACGTGAGCTCCACCGCCTGCCGCACCGCGTGTACCAGCACCACGCGCTCGAAGCGCTCCCACGTGGCCGGCGTGCGCAGCATCGACAGGAACGGCCCGATGCCGGTGCCGGTGGCCAGGCACCACAGCACCTCCGCCGGCGGGACCTCGGAGGCCGAGAAGAAGCCGTTGGCGCGCGCGCCGAGCCAGATCGCATCGCCTTCGGCCAGCGCCGCGAGCCGCGGCGACAGCGGGCCGCCCGGCACCACGATGACGTAGAACTCGTGCGGCTGCACGTGCGGCGGGTTCACGAAGGAATACGGGCGCCCCACCATCGGCTCGGCATCGCCCGGCAACCCCGGCAGCGCCACGCGCGCGAACTGGCCCGCCACGAAGCTCACCTGCGGCGCATCGACGGCAAGCGAGAAGAGCTCCGGCGTCCACTGCCGCCGTCCCGCCACCCGCCCTTCAACCCATGCCGCCATCGCCGCTGCCCGTCACGTAGTATCGTCGCACTGTCCGTCGCCTCGCATCGTCACGCTGTCTGTCGCCAGGAAGCACCGTCACATTATGCCTACTCGTCCCCGGCCGACCGTCGTGGGGCCGCGGGTCTACCTGCGCCCGCCCCGCCCCGGCGACGCCGACCTCTTCCTGGCCGCGACGCGCGCGAGCCGGGCCCTGCACGGCCCGTGGACGCGGCCTCCGGACACACGCGCGCGCTATGCCGCATTCGTCGCCCGCTACGGCGCCGCCAGGCCCGCCACGCATGCCGGCCTCCTCGCCTTCCGGCGCGAGGATCACGCGCTCGTGGGCGTGTTCAACTTCTCGGAGATCGTGCGCGGCGTGTTTCGCAGCACCTACCTCGGCTACTTCGCCTTCGCGCCGCACGCGGGCCAGGGCTACATGACCGAAGGCATGGCGCTCGCCCTCGACGTGGCATTCCGCAAGCTCGGCCTGCATCGCGTGGAGGTCAACATCCAGCCCACCAACGTGCGCTCGCTGGCGCTCGCCCGGCGCGTGGGCTTCACGCGCGAGGGCTATTCGCGGCGCTACGTGAAGATCGGCGGCCGCTGGCGCGATCACGAGCGCCACGCGATGCTCGCGGAAGACTGGCAGGCGCTGCGCCGCCAGCACCTCCCGCGCAGCACGAGCGCGTCGTGACGGGGCTGCGCGGGCGCCCGGCCTGCGTCCTGCTGTCGACGCTGCTGGCCGCCTGTGCCCCCACCACGCTCACCCGCGACGAGCCGCTCGCCGTTACGGGACGCGAGATCGCGCCCTTCGAGTTCCACGAGGAGTGCGGCGAGGTCGCGGCCGGCGAGCGCATCGACTTCCGCTTCACCGCCACGCGACCGGTCCACTTCGAGATCTACTACAAGGACGGCATCGCCTCCATCGCGCCGGTGGTGCGCGACGACACGATGGAGGGCAGCGGCATCTTCCCGCCGCCCGCCACCCGCCGCTACTGCGTGCGCTGGGACGTGGGACGCGAAGGCGCGATCGTGGACTACCGCATCCGCATCCTGCCTCCGGTCAAGCCATGAGGACGGGCCGCCCCGAAGGCGACGGCGTCCCGCAGCGCGCCAGCACGCAGGCCGTCCGGTGAGCAGCGCAACCCCACCCGGCGCGGTGCTGCTCGACCTCGACGGCACGCTCGCGGACAACTACCCCGGCATCGCGCGCAGCATCGCCTACGCCCTCGAGTGCCTCGGCGCCGCGGCCGTCGAGGAGGCAGCTTTGCGCCCGTGCGTGGGACCCCCGCTGCGCGAGTCCTTCCGCCGCCTCCTCGCCACGGACGACACGGCGACGATCGAGCGTGCCATCGGCTTCTATCGCGAGCGCTTCGCCGACGTCGGCTGGCAGGAGAACGTGCTGTACGACGGCATCGCGGCGACGCTGCCGCTGCTGGCTGCGGAGCACCCGCTGTTCCTGTGCACGGCCAAGCCGGAGGTCTTCGCGCGGCGGATCATCGATCTCTTCGGCCTCGCATCCCACTTCGCCGGCATCCATGGCGCCGACCTCGACGGCCGCTTCGACGACAAGGCGACGTTGCTCGCCCACCTCGCCCGCGAGGAGAGGATCGATCCCGCGGCCGCGGTGATGGTGGGCGACCGCTCCCACGACGTGCGCGCCGCGCGCCACAACGGTGCGCGCGCCATCGGCGTCCTGTGGGGCTACGGCTCGCGCGACGAGCTCGCCCAGGCGGATGCGCTGGTCAGCACGCCGGAGGAATTGCCGGCCGCGCTCGCGCAGCTCGCGCGCATCCCGCGCTGATGCCTCAGGACGACTGCGACCGGCGCCCGAGCAGGAACGCCGCCAGGAGCAGGATCGCGATGATCGCGAGGTGGTAGAAGGGCTTGCGCAGGTAGATGAGCGCCGCGTCATCGCCGATGGGCGCGACGAACACGGTGTACCAGGCGTAGGCCTCGAGCCCGAGCGCGAGCACGCCGGCCACGCAGAGCGCCCGCCAGAACGTCGACAGCAGCGCCAGCACGAGGGCCACGACATACGGCCCCGTCTCGAAGGCGAACCATCCGAACGAGCGCTGGACATCGGACTGCCGCGGCGTGCCGAATTCCACGAAGGCGGCAAAGCCGAGCCCCACGAGGGCGAGGGCGATGGCGAGGATGCGATAGCGATTCACGGCAGGCAGGTGCGGAGGCGGCAGGCGTGCGCCGCAGCGGAAA
>CAZUGY010000001.1:71987-77084 GCA_964620265.1 uncultured Alcaligenaceae bacterium | reverse complement strand
GCGGAAAGGAGCCCCATTGTCTTATGAATCGGGATCCCGCGTCCGCAATGCGTGACGCGGGACCGCGGCCCCGGAACCGCGGCGAGGGTGCCGCCCGCTGCGGCCTTTCAGCGACCGCCGCCGGCCATCACCAGCGAGACGATCACGATCACCACCAGCACGATCAGCGCGATCTTCCACGGGCTCTTCGGATACTCGCCTTCGATCGCGCCGGTGACTCCGTTCTGCACGACCTGGAACGCGCGCCGCCCGTAGTTGTAGCTCATGAGCCACACGGGCGCGAGGATGTGCTTGAATGTCTGTCCCGAGTAGCTCGTGTGCACGACGAGGTTGCGATACGTGTCGCCCGGGACCTGCCGCGCGCACATCTGCGTGATCTTCGCTTCCATCGCGTCGCGCGCGCGCTGCGCGGCGGCCACGAGGTCGATCTGGTAGCGCTCCACGATCCAGCCGGCGACGTAGCCCGGGTCGTAGTGCTTCAACGTCTGCGTGGGGAAGGGCTCGATCCCGCGCAGGAGCTTCGGATGCACGCCCACCGACGCGCACACGAGGTCGTCGTCGAAGAAGTGCGACAGCGCACCTGCCGCCGGCTCCCAGCGCACGTGCCGCACCTGGCGGGTGCGCGTCTGCCCGCCTTCGCTGTAGGTCTCGGTGGTGTAGTAGTAGTGGCCCGCCTCCGCCGTCCAGCGGGCGTCGATCTTGGCATCGAAGGTCCAGTAGGGCAGGTACATGCCCTTCACCGTATCCGTGAGCGCCAGGCGCTTCAGCGAGTTGGGAGCGAGCCACAGCTTGCCGTACCACTGGCGGATGCGATCGCGCGCGCCCGACTCGCTCACCACGAACGGCAGCACGCTCTCGGGGCTGAAGGCGGGCCTCGTCTCCTCGTAAGGCACGAGCTGCGCCGAGCCGCAGAACTGGCAGTTCTGCGCCTGCCGCGTGGGATCGAACACGGAGATGGCATTGCAGCTTTGGCACCGCACCTCGCGCGTGGCGCGCTTCCAGCCGCGCTCCCCGGCGCCCAGGCTGCGCAGCGCGGCGAGGAGGTCGTGCTCGGCGACCCCACCCGCGCCTTCTGGCAACGTGGCGCTCGACTCGGTCCCGCAGAAGGGACAGATGAGCTTCTGCTTGCCGGGATTCCACACGGCCTCGCCGCCGCACGCGGGGCAGGCGAACTTGGAGAGCGCGGCGGTGTGGGACGGACCCGCCGGGTCTTCGCCGCCGGGAGGAGCGTCCTGCATCAGCGCATCAGGTACCCGGCCACGCGCCACTTGCCGTCGCCCTCGCGCTCGAGCGTGAGCGTCTCGATGGCATCGGGCCGCTTCTCGAACTCGGCGCGGAAGATCATCACCACGAACTCGCCGGGCACTTCGGGCGTGCCGTTCGACGGGGCGGTCGACACGATCGTGCGCCGCAGGTTCTTGCCGAACTGGCCGCGCGCGATGCGGAAGGCGTCCGCCCACTTGTCCTCCGGCACCGTCTTGCGGAAGCGCTCGCCGGCAGTGCCGTAGGTGCCCTTGGCATCGTCGGCATCGGCCAGCACGAGCCACGCCATGCCCGCGCTGTGCGCCTCGGACAGGCGCGGATCCTGCGCGAGCGCGGGGAACGCCGCCACGAGCGCGCATGCTGAAAGCGCGGCGAGCGCCCGGCGGCGCCCGCGATTGCAATCGCCCATCGTCAGCCTTTCAGGAACGTGTCGACGGCCGTGCGCGTGACGCGCCACTGCGTGCCGATGCGCCGGCCCTTCAGATCGCCCGCCTCGAGGCTCGCCATCACGTCGGACTCCGCCACGCCGAGCATCTGCGCGACCTGCGCGGGCGTCATGAGGTCGGGCGTCGCGGCAGCGGCAGTGGCAGCACCTGCAGCGGCCGGAGCCGCCGCAGGCGCCGGGATTCCCGGCGTGCCCTGCGCCATGATGCCGCCCGGCTGGTTCATCATCTGCTGCGCCATCGCCATGCCCATCGCGAGCTCCGCGCCGGCGCCGCCGATGCCGCCACCGCCATTGCCGCTCGCCATGCCGTTGGCCATCTGGAACTTGACGTAGTCGTTGAGGTTGCCGACCGCGGCCATGCTCGAGCGCTTGTCGATGGCGGCTTCGACTTCCGGCGGCACCGACACGTTCTCGACGATGAACGTCGTCATCTCGAGGCCGTACTTCGCGGTGATCGCCGGATTGATGAGCGGCAGCAGCGCCTCGCCCAGCTCGCCGTAGCGCGAGGCGACGTCGAGCGCGGGGATCTTCGCGGTGGCGAGCGCATCGGTGAACACCGACACGAGGCGCGAGCGCATCGTGTCGTTGAACTCGTCGAGGCGGAAGTGGTTGTCGGTGCCCGCCACTTCCTTCAGGAACTTCGGGACATCGACGATGCGGAAGTCGTAGGTGCCATAGGCGCGCAGGCGCACGATGCCGAAGTCGGCATCGCGCATCATCACCGGATTGGCCGTGCCCCACTTGTTGCCGGTGAAAAGGCGCGTGACGACGTAGTAGACATCCGCCTTGAACGGGCTCTCGAAGGCGTACTTCCAGCTCTTGAGGTTGGTGAGGATCGGGATGTTGTCGGTCGTGAGCGTGTGCTTGCCCGGGCCGAACCTGTCGCCGAACTCGCCCAGGTACACGAACTGCACCGCCTGCGACTCGCGCACGATGAGCTGCGCGCCGTTCTTGATCTCCTTGTCCTCGTCGGGGAAGCGGTACGACAGCGTGTCGCGCGAGTCGTCCGTCCACTCGATGATGTCGATGAACTGCCGCTTCAGGAAATCGATGATCGCCATCGGGTCCTCGTGAGGGTTGTGAAGAAAAGGCGGTGGTGCGATGCGGACACGGAACGCGCCGGTGCGGCGTGCCGCGCCGGCGTTCCGGCCTTACGACTTCTTCGCCGCGGCCAGCTTCTTCGCCTCGGCCTCGCCGGTGGCGAGCTCCGCCTCGAGCCGCTGCGCCGGCAGGGCGCCCGGCACGACCGAGCCGTCGGCGAACACCAGCGTGGGCGTCGCGTTCACCTTGTACTTGCCGCCGAGCTCCGCGAGCTTGGCCACGGGATTGTCGCAGTCGCCCTTGTTGTCGGGCAGCGCGCCGGTCTCGTAGTACGCGTCCCAGGCCTTCACGCGGTCGTCGGCGCACCAGATCATGCGCGACTTGCGCGCGGCATCCGGATGCAGGCTGTCGATCGGATAGAGGAAGGTGTAGATCGTCACGTTGTCGACGCTCTTCAGCTCCTGCTCGAGCTTGGCGCAGAACGGGCAATCGGCGTCGGAGAACACGAAGAGCGTGCGCTCGCCGGTGCCCTTGACCTTCTTGATCGCCATGTCGAGCGGCAGCTGCGCGACGTCCACGCGATTGAGCTTGCGCAGGCGCTCCTCGGTGAGGTTCGTCTTCGAGTCGACGTCGTACATCGCGCCGACGACGAGGTACTTGGTCTTGGCATCGGTGTACACGATGCGATCGTCGAAGTGCACCTCGTAGAGGCCGAAGTAGGGTGTCTTGTTGATGGACTTGACCTCGGCTCCGGGAAATTTCTGCTCGAGGACTTTCTTGATGGCCGCGGCCTCGGCCGGCAGGGCACCGCCCTTGGCATCGGCATTGGCGGCGGCCGGGGCGGCAGCGGTGGCCGCCGAAGGACGCGCCGGCTGGGCCACTGCCGCGCCCGCGGTCAGGAGGGCGGCGGCGGCCAGGGTCACGAGCACGCGGGTCGCATCACGCGAAAGGGAAGTCATCGAAAGCATCTCCAGGAATGGGGCGCGGAACCCGCTCGGGCGCCGCAAGAAGCCATTGGACAGTCTAGCGCAGCGCCGGTTGCGCCAGCGCCCGCTTCACCACCGGAAGCCGATCAACGGCCGCCATGCCCACGTTGCGCAGGCCGGCCAGCCACGGGTGCCCGGGACCGAACAGCCGGACCAGGCCGTCGGTCACGGCGTGCATGGCGGCCACGGGCTCGGTCCGGCGCCGCGCATAGCGCGACAGCAGCAGCGGCGCCCCGGGATCGCCGACCACCCCCCGTGCGGCCAGCACCTCGGAGAGCACCAGCGCATCGCCGAAGCCCAGGTTGACCCCCTGCCCCGCCAGCGGATGCACGCCGTGCGCGGCATCGCCCACGAGGGCGAGCCGGTGCGCGACGGTGGCGGCCAGGCGCAGGGACGCCAGCGGAAAGCCCGCCGCGGCCGAAATCGGGGTGAAGCGGCCGAGCTCGCCACCGCCTGCCTCGGCCACGCGGGCAGCGAGCGCGTCGGGCGCTGCGGCCAGCAGGGCTTGCGCGAGCGCGTCGGGCGCGGACCACACCATCGAGACCCGGCGGCCAGGCAGCGGCAGCCAGGCGAGCACGCTGCCGTCGGCGCGGAACCATTGCCGCGCGATGCCGTGGTGGGCCCGCTCGCAGGCGAAATGGGCCACGACCCCGCGCTGGCCGTAGGGCTTGGGCGCGGTGGTGATGCCGGCGGCGTGCCGCACCCAGGAGTGGATGCCGTCCGCCGCCACCAGCAGGCGGGCGGCCAGGGTCGTGCCCTCGAGGGCCAGGTGCGCGTGATCGGGGGTGAACCGCAAGCCGACGAACGGCATCCCGCCGAAGGGCGTCACCCCCGCTTCCAGGGCGGCGGCGACCAGCGCATTGCGCAGGGCGCGCTCCTCCGCCACCCAGGCGAGTGCGCGCTCCCCCAGGTCGTAGGCGGAAAAGTCGAGCCGTCCGCCGCGGTCGCCGCGCACGTCCATGGCCTCGATGGGCGCGAGCCGGTCGGCGGGCAGTCGCTGCCAGGCGCCGATCGCGCGCAGGAAGCCCGCGCTGCCGGGGCTCACGGCGTACACGCGCAGGTCGTAATCCTCGGTATCGGGCGCCACGACCACGATCGGCGCCGCATCGGCAATGGCCACCGCGAGGCCGCTGCGCGCCGCGGCGGTGGCGAGGGCCAGTCCCGGCAGGCCCGCTCCGGCGACCACGACGTCGAAGGCAGGATCCGTCGCGGAACCCGTCACGCTTTGGCGCTCCGGAGCCTGTTCGCCCTTGGGACGGCCCGGCGGGATCGCAAGACGATCCTTCGCGCTCTCGCGCTCCGGAGCTTGTTCGCCCTTGGGACGGCCCGGCGGGATCGCAAGACGATCCTTCGCGCTCTCGC
>CAZUGY010000001.1:43994-71887 GCA_964620265.1 uncultured Alcaligenaceae bacterium | reverse complement strand
TGTTCGCCCTTGGGACGGCCCGGCGGGATCGCAAGACGATCCTTCGCGCTCTCGCGCTCCGGAGCCTGTTCGCCCTTGGGACGGCCCGGCGGGCTCACGGTGGCGCTTCCCCCAGCACCTCGATCACGTGGTTCTGGTTGGTGTAGATGCAAAGATCGCCGGCGATCACGAGCGACTCCTTCACGATCGCCGGCGCGGCCAGCGTGCTGTGCGTGAGGAGCGCGCGCGCCGCGGATTGCGCATAGGCGCCACCCGAGCCGATGGCCACGATGCCGAGCTCCGGCTCGAGCACGTCGCCATTGCCGGTGATCACGAGCGACGCCTGCGCATCGGCCACGGCCAGCATCGCCTCGAGCCGGCGCAGCACGCGATCGGAACGCCAGTCCTTGGCGAGCTCCACGGCAGAGCGCACGAGATGGCCCTGGTGCTTCTCGAGCTTGGCTTCGAAACGCTCGAAGAGCGTGAAGGCATCGGCCGTGGCACCGGCAAATCCGGCCAGCACGCGGTCGTGATAGAGGCGGCGGATCTTGCGCGCGGTGGCCTTGATCACGAGGTTGCCGAGCGTGACCTGGCCGTCGCCGCCGAGCGCCACGATGCCGTCGCGGCGGACGGAGAGGATGGTGGTACCGTGAAACTGTTCCATGACGAGGACCTGCAAAGAGGAAGGCCGCGCGAGAAGGCGGCGACGCGGCTACTGCGGCTTCTTGAGGAAGTGCCGCGGCGAGATGCCGATGAGGAGCAGCAGCGCGCGGATGATGGGCGTGGCGCCGACGATCTGCACGGCCTTGCGCTGCGACTCCACGCGATTGATGGTGTTGAGCAGCGCCCCGGCGCACACGAAGTCGATGCGCTGCACGTGCGTCATGTCGAGGATCACCACGGCATGGCTCGCGGCGTGCTCGGCGATCCTGGCCATGACCGGCGCCGAGGGGCCGGCCATCACGCCCGTCCAGACGATCGCGCTGCCGGGTACGGGCGCATCCGCGTCCTCGACCGGCGGCGTGTCCGCGACCGGCGCCCGGGCGCCCGGAGGCTCGGGCGGCGGCTCCCACGACGGCGGCGATTGCTCGAAGGCGATCGCATATTCGATGGCACGGTCGTCGAAGGGCTCCTGCTCGCGATCGAACTGGAGGAGCTCGAGGCCCAGCAGCCACGCGCCTTCACCGGCATCGCGCCCGCGCTTGACGAGGATGTCGAGCGCGGCGCGAAGCTTCTCGGCGCGCTGGATCGAAACCTGGGCGCGGCACTTGCGCGCATGCGCGAGGGCATCGGCGAGAAGCCGCGAACCGGCATCGTCGAAACCCGCGACCTGGGACAGGTCGAGGCGCACGGCCCCTCCCTTGTCGAGCGCGGTACGGAATGCCTCGAGCTGCGGCGCCGTGGCCGCCGTGAGCTTGCCGGTGATCGCGGCAAAGCCCCCGCCCGTGGCCTTGGGGCGCGGGGTGGGCGCGGCGGCGGGAACGCCACCCTGTTCGTCCCACGGCGGCGGCGAGCGCTCGAACTGCACGACGTATTGCAAGGCGAGCTGGTCGAAGGCGGCGCGGTCGCCCATGCGCTGCAGGAGGTCGAAGAGGCCGAGCCACGCGAGCGCGGAATGGCGGGCGTCGTGGTCGTCGACCACCCCCTGCTCCAGCATGGCCCGCGCCGGCTGCGTCTGGCCGCTGGCAAAGAGCAGCGCCGCATTCTCGAGGACGGCGCACATGCCCGGATTGGACTGCCCCACCTCGATCGACGTGCGCGCCGGCGACATGTCCATGAGGCTCGCCCCGGCCATCGAGATATCGGCGGCGGGCTCCGCCCGCGGGCGGTCGGCATTGCCACGGCGGCCCTGCGCCTGGGCGGCGACATCGCGTGCGGAGATCGGCTTGCGCAGCAGGCCCTCGGAAGGCTTGGCGGCCGGCGCTGGGATCGGCGGCTTCTTGGCAGGTGGTTTGGAGAAGAGAGCCATGCAGTCGACGGGGCACCGCGTCAGGGAGCCCGGGATGGACTCGACGCAGATACCGGCGCAAGCCTCTCGCGGGCTTGCGTCGGGATTATGTCGGGTTGTGGGGGGGCCGTAAACCGCACGGCCCCGGCGCCTGGCGCGGAGGAGACCCGCGCGCGACCCCGACCGGCCCCTGGGGGCCGCGCCGGCGACCGCGCGTTCTAGCCCAGGTTCTGGGCGGCGAAGTCCCAGTTCAGCAGCTTGCCGATCACGGCATCGACGTACGCCGCGCGCTTGTTCTGCTGGTCGAGGTAGTACGCGTGCTCCCACACGTCGATCGTGAGCAGCGGCTTCTGGCCCTTGGTGAACGGCACCTCGGCATTGGCGGTCTTGACGACCTTGAGGGCACCGCCATCGAGCACGAGCCAGCCCCAGCCGGAGCCGAACTGCGACACGGTGGTGGTGGAGAGCTCTTTCTTGAACGCGTCGTAGTCGCCGAACGCGGCGTCGATCAGCTGCGCCAGCTTGCCGGTGGGCTTGCCACCCCCGGAGGGCTTCATGCTGTGCCAGTAGAACGTATGGTTCCAGATCTGCGCGGCATTGTTGAACAGCCCCGCCTTGTCGGCCTTGCCCGCGGTCTCGGTGATGATCTTCTCGAGCGACGCGCTCTCGTAGTCGGTGCCCTTGACGAGATTGTTCAGGTTGTCGACGTAGGTCTTGTGGTGCTTGCCGTAGTGGAACGAGATCGTGTTGGCGGAGATGACGGGCTCGAGGGCATTCTCGGCCCAGGGAAGCGGCGGCAGCGTGAACATGGCTTGGGTCTCCTGGCTTTATGGCGGGGGATAGCCATTGTAAACAAGCCGGAGAGGTCAGTCGCCGTAAAGCTTCTGGACTCGTTCCCTGCGCTCTTGAGCTTCCAGGGACAACGTCGCGGTCGGGCGCGCGATGAGGCGCGCGACGCCGATGGGCTCGCCCGTTTCCTCGCACCAGCCGTAGGAGCCGTCGTCGATCAGGCGCAGCGACTTCTCCACCTTCTTCAGGAGCTTGCGCTCGCGATCGCGGGTACGCAGCTCCAGCGTGTACTCCTCCTCGAGCGTGGCCCGGTCGGAGGGATCGGTGGTGATCTCGTTCTCGCGCAGGTGCTCGCCGGTGTCGTCGGCGTTCTGCAGGAGCTGGTCGCGCAACTCGAGGAGCTTCTTCTTGAAGAAGGCGAGCTGCGCCTCGTTCATGTAGTCCTTCTCGGGCGCCTTGAGGATTTCCTCGTCGGTGAGCTCGCGGACCTTCTTGACGGCGGTTGCGGTTTTCGTGGCCATGCTTTGAGAGTCCATCGGTGGAGCGCTGGCGGCACGCTCGGCGTGCGCGGATGAAGGGTCTTCTGGTGGGCCAGCGCGCCCAAAAGTTAATCGCGCATTATAGCCCGAAAAGCGAGGACCGTGCCACCTTTGGCCGGGCCGGCAGGCATGGGCCGGAAGCCGCCTGCCCTGCCCCCTATAATTCGCCGGCGAGCGCCCCATGACCGATACCCCGCAGCGGCTCACCCTTCCCCGCCCCGACGACCTCCACCTGCACCTGCGCGACGGCCCGGTGCTCGCGAGCGTGGTGCCGCCCACCGCGCGCGTCTTCGGCCGGGCGATCGTGATGCCGAACCTGCGGCCGCCGGTCACGACGGTCGCGGCGGCGGCGGCCTACCGCGAACGCATCCTCGTGGCGGTTCCCGAAGGTGTCGCCTTCGAGCCGCTCATGACGCTCTATCTCACCGACAACACGCCGGTGGCCGAGATCGCGGTGGCAAAGGCCTCGGGCTTCGTGCATGCGGTCAAGTACTACCCGGCCGGCGCCACCACCAACTCCGACTCGGGCGTCACGGCGCTGTCCCGCGTGTATCCCGTGCTCGCGGCGATGGAGAAGCACGGCGTGGTGCTGTGCCTCCACGGCGAGGTCACCGATCCGGCGGTCGACATGTTCGATCGCGAGCGCGTGTTCGTCGACACGCTGCTGCCCGGGATCGTGCGCGACTTCCCCGGCCTGCGCATCGTGCTGGAACACGCCACGACGAAGGAGGCGGTGGACTTCGTGCGCGCGGCACCGGCGCACGTGGCGGCAACACTCACCCCGCAGCACCTCATGTGGTCGCGCAACGCGCTCCTGGTCGGCGGACTGCGTCCGCACCTTTACTGCCTGCCGATACTGAAGCGGGAGTCGCACCGGCAGGCGCTGGTGGCCGCGGCCACCTCGGGCGATCCACGCTTTTTCCTGGGCACCGATTCGGCGCCGCATGCGCGGCACGCGAAGGAATCGGCGTGCTGCGGCGCGGGCTGCTACTCCGCACCGCTCGCGCTGCCCCTGTACGCGGAAGTCTTCGAGGCGGCGGGCGCGTTGCCACGGCTCCCGGACTTCGCGAGCCGCTTCGGCGCGCAGTTCTACGGGCTGCCCGTCGCGCAGGAGACGATCACGCTCGTGCGCGAGCCGTGGACCGTGCCTGCGGACTATCCGCTCGCGGACGACACGATCGTGCCGCTGCGCGCGGGGGAGACCGTGGCCTGGCGCGTTGAAGAAGAACCGAAGCGCAGCCGATAAGCCGGGTTCTGTTACGGCGCATCTTCCGATGCGCTATGGCCGTCATTCCTCTAGGCGCCGCGTTACCGCGACGCTCGTGCCACCTACCCGCGGACTCGGCGAGCAGCGTCAATGTCCGCTTACTTGGTGTTGCTCCGGAAGGAGGTTGCCGCGTTTCACCCGCCTGCCTTGCGGCAGGCGACTCGTCTCTGTGGCCCTGTTCCTCGCCTTGGGCCGTCGCAAGCGACGGCTTATAGCGGCGGGGCGTTACCCCGCTTCCCGCTCTGTGGAGCCCGGACTTTCCTCTATCCACTCGCGTGGACAGCGACGGTCTGGCTGGCTTCGGAGGACGGATTTTACGCGATCGGGAGCGTTCCCGCAGCAGCGGCGTGGATGCGGCCGCTTCCGCGCGACGCGTGCGCCTACGTGCGCGCCGCGAGCCGCTCGCGCAGCACGGTCTTCAGCACCTTGCCGGTGTTGTTCTTGGGCAGCGATTCCGCGAACACGTAGGCCTTGGGCCGCTTGAAGCGCGCGATGTGCGCGAGGCACAGCGCATCGAGCGCGCTCTCGAGGCGTTTCGCCTCCTCGCCCTGCGGCTGCGTGCCGCGTGCCACCACGCAGGCCACCACCTCCTCGCCCCAGTCCGGATGCGCGCGGCCCACGACCGCGACCTCGGCCACGTCGGGCGAGCGCAGCAGCACTTCCTCGACCTCGCGCGGGTAGATGTTGGAGCCGCCGCTGATGATGAGATCCTTGGAGCGGTCCTTCAGCGTGAGAAAACCGTCGTCCGACATCGCGCCGAGGTCGCCGGTATGCAGCCAGCCGTTGGCCAGCGTGCGCGCGGTGGCGTCGGGATTGCGCCAGTAGCCGCGCATCACGGTGGGACCGCGCACCAGCACCTCGCCGATCTCGCCGGCGGGCAGTGGACAGTCGCGGTCGTCGGCCACGCGCACGTCGATGCCCGACTGCGCGCAGCCCACCGACGCGATGCGCGCGTCGTCACCGGCGGCGATCGCGGCAGCGAGCAGCGCTCGATCCATCGCGGTGATCGTCATCGGCGTCTCGCCCTGGCCGTAGATCTGCGCGAGGCGCGGGCCCAGCTGCGCGAACGCGTCCTTGCAGTCGGCCACGTACATCGGGCCGCCGCCGTAGACGATGCATTTCAGGCGCGCGCACAGCTCCTCGCGGGCGAGCGCGCCCGCTGCCACGAGCCGCTTCACCATGGTGGGCGCCGCGAAGAAGAGCGCGCGATCGAAGGCGCCCACGAGAGTCGCGATCTCGTCCGCATCGAAGCCGCCCGATTCGGGGACGACGTTCACGGCGCCGCGCGCAACATGCGCAATCACGTACAGGCCGGAGCCGTGGGACAGCGGCGCGGGATGCAGGATGGCGTCCCCCGGCGCGATCGCCTCCACGTCGGACAGGAAGCACTGGCTCATCGCGAAGAGGTTGCCGTGCGTGATCTCGACTCCCTTGGGACGGCCCGTGGTGCCGCTCGTGTAGAAGAGCCACGCGGGGGCGTCGGCATCCACGGGCGCGATGGGCAACGCCGGACCGGGTGCGGCAAGGGCTGCGTGCTCGTGGCCGTCGAGCACGATCACGCGGTCGACCGCAGCCGCCTGCGGCATCGACGCGGCCCACTCGTCGTCGGCAAAGACCCAGCGCGCGCCGCTGTCGGCGAGCACGTAGTCGAGCTCGTTGCGATGGAGCTTGGCATTGACCGGCACGGCGACGAGACCTGCGATCCAGCAGGCGAAGAGCGCCTCGATGTAGCCCGGGCCATTGCGCGCCACGAGCACCACGCGATCGCCCTCGCGCAGGCCCGCGTGCTGCATGCGCGCGGCGAGCGCGTGCGCGCGTTGCGCGAGTGTCGCGTAGTCGTGGAGCACTGCGGTGCCCGCTGCCACGGCAGGCAGGCGCGGCCAGCGCTGCGCGGTGCGCGCGAGCAGCGTGGCGACGTTGGCGGTGGGCGATGACATGCGCTGTCTGGAAGGGTCGATGTCTTGCGATCAGTGCCGGCGCCTGCGCGCGTCCTTCACGATCTCGCGCGCCGCATTGCGGCCGGGGATACCCGTCACGCCGCCGCCCGGATGCGCGCCCGATCCGCAAAGATACAGCCCCGGCACCGGCATGCGGTACGCCGCATGGCCCAGCACCGGACGCGCGCTGAAGAGCTGGTCGAGCGTCAGCGCGCCGTGGAAGATGTCGCCGCCCACGAGGCCGAACTCGCGCTCGAGGTCGAGCGGCGAGAGGCTGCGGCGGCCGAGCACGCTCGCGGCAAAACCGGGGGCTGCGCGATCGACGGTCGCCACCATGAGGTCGGCCACTTCCTCGCGCGCGTCGTCCCAGGTGCGGCCGGGCTGCACCGATGCGAGGTCCGGATGCACGTGCTGGCAGAAGAGGCTCGCCACGTGCTTGCCGGGCGGCGCCAACGTGTCATCCACGGTCGAGGGGATCAGGATCTCCACGATCGGCGCGCGCGACCAGCCGTGCGTCTTCGCATCGAAGTACGCGCGCTCCATGTAGGCGAGCGAGGGTGCCATGATGATGCCGCTCGCGTGGTGCGGCTCGGGCGTGGTGGCGCCGGCGGAGGGCAGCACGGTGAAGCTCGGCAAGGCATCGAGCGCGACGTTCATGCGAAACGTTCCGGAGCCGCAGCGATACGCGGCCATCCGCGCGCGGAAGTCCTCCGGCACGTGCTCCGCCGGCACGAGGCGGTCGAAGAGGAGCTTGGGATTCACGTTCGCGATCACGCGGCGCGCCGCGATCGTCTCGCCGCCGTCGAGCTCGACGCCGCTCGCGCGCCCGTCCGCCACGAGCACGCGCGCCACCGGCGCACTCGTGCGGATGTCGACACCGCGCGCGATGCATTCCGCGGCCATCGCCTGCGTGATCGCGCCCATCCCGCCCACGGCGTGTCCCCATTGGCCGGGCTTGCCGTTCACCTCACCGAAGACGTGATGCAGCAGCACGTAAGCGGAACCCGGCGTGTACGGGCTCGCGAAGTTGCCCACCACCGCATCGAATCCGAATGCCGCCTTGATGGGCGCACTTTCGAACCAGCGGTCGAGAAGGTCACCCGCGCTCTTGGTGAAGAGGTCGAGGAGGTCGCGGCGCGCGGCGAGGTCGAGCGCGCGAAAGCCCTTGCTCGCCTTGAGCGCATCGACTGCGAAGGCGACGTCCGCGCGCGTACCCGCGCCCACGTTGGGCGGCGTCGTGCCGAGGAGCCCGCGCAGGATCGCCGCCACGCGCTCGAGCATCGCGTAATACGCGGGAAGCGCCTGCGCATCCTGGCGCGAGAACTTCGCGATTTCGGCTTGCGTGGCCTCGAGGCCGCCGCCGACCTGCAGGTAACCGTCGCCTGGTTCCGAACCCAGCGGAAGGAAATTGGAGAACGGACGCTCGCGCACCACGAGGCCATGCTCCGCGAGCCGGAGGTCGCGGATCACCTGCGGGTCGAGGAGGCTGACCGTATAGCTCGCGGTGGAATTGCGGAAGCCCGGATGGAACTCCTCGGTGACCGCCGCACCGCCCACCACGGCGCGGCGCTCGACCACGCACACCGACAGGCCCGCGGCCGCGAGATACGCCGCGCAGGTGAGGCCGTTGTGGCCGCCGCCCACGATGACGGCGTCGAATGCCTTGGCGGGACTCATGCCCTGGCGGCAATCATCGCGTCTGCGGCCGGGCGGCTACTCCTCGCCCAGGCCCGCCGCGACCGTGGAGAAGCCGGCGTCCACGTAGGTGATCTCGCCCGTGATCCCGCTGGCGAGCGGCGAGAGGAGAAAGGCCGCCACGTTGCCCACTTCGTCGGTGGTGACGTTGCGCCGCAAGGGTGCGGTGCGCTCGACGAAGCCGAGGATCCTGGAGAAGCCCGCGATGCCCGCGGCGGCCAGCGTCTTGATCGGACCTGCGGAGATGCCGTTGACGCGGATCTGCTCGGGACCGAGCGCGGCCGCGAGATAGCGCACGTTGGCCTCGAGACTCGCCTTGGCGAGCCCCATCACGTTGTAGTTCGACACCGCGCGGATCGCACCGAGGTAGCTCAGCGTGACGAGCGCCGCATTGCGCTGCTGCATCAGCGGCCGCGCGCCCTTGGCCAAGGCCGCGAAGCTGTAGCTCGAGATGTCGTGCGCGGTGGTGAACGCCGCCCGCGAGAGGCCGCCCAGGTAGTCGCCGGACAGCGCCTCGCGCGGCGCGAAGGCGATCGAGTGCAGCAATCCGTCGAGCGCGCCCCACTCCTTTTGCAGCGAGGCGAAGAGCGCGTCGATGTCCTCGTCGCGCGACACGTCGCAGGGGAGCACCGGCACGCTGCCGAAGTCCGCCGCGAGCTTGCCCACGCGATCCTTGAGGTCGTCGTTGACGTAGGTGAACGCGAGTGCCGCGCCCTCGCGCTGGCAGGCCCTGGCCACGCCATAGGCGATGGAGCGATTGGAGAGCACACCCGTGATGAGGATGCGTCGATCCGCGAGAAAGCCCATGTGTGAAATATCCCCTGGCTAGAAGAGCGCCTCGGCTTCGACCAGCACGCCGCACGCGATGCGATTGTTGGGCTGTCCCGGAAACGCTTCGCCGACGAGGTTTCCGCCGTGGATCACGAACGAGCGTCCCTTGATCGAGGTGGGGCCATCGATGGTGACGCCCTTGATGTAGACGACGTAGCCCGACACCTGTCCCTCCTCGTTGGCGGTGAAGCCCGGCAGGAGGTCCGCCGCCGGCTTCGTCCAGGCAGGCGGCGCCCATGCGGGTCCGGCCGAGAAGAGATTGGGCGACGTGCAGTTGCCGCGCTCGTGCAGGGCGAGGCGATACGCGCCCGGGAACAGATTCGTGACCGCGAGCTGCACCTGCACGCCATCGCGATAGTTGAAGACGCGCACGGTCCCCGACACCGCGGAAGAGCGACTGGACATGCGTGCGACGAGGCCGCCTTCGCGCGTCTCGTAGGCCTCGAGGCCCTGGAGACCGCTCAGCCCGCCACCCGAGCCGCAGCCGGTGAGGACGAGCGCCGACAGCAGCGGTGCGAGGACCACGGACACCACGCGACGCAGGGTTCTGGCGATCCGGTTCATGCTGCGATTGTCGCATTTTCCGCCGCGCGGACCGGGTCGTCGCGTGCAGTACAATCGGCGTGCATCCACGCCTCTCCTGCGAAATCGCATCGCCGGTACGCCGGTCCCGTTCGAAACGCTGCCCACCCGCACCGCCATGTCCTCGCGCATGACCCCCGAAGAGATCGTTTCCGAACTCGACAAGCACATCGTCGGGCAGCAGGCCGCCAAGCGCGCCGTGGCCATCGCCTTGCGCAACCGCTGGCGGCGCCAGCAGGTGCCCGAGCCGCTGCGCCATGAGATCACGCCCAAGAACATCCTGATGATCGGGCCCACGGGCGTGGGCAAGACGGAGATCGCGCGCCGTCTCGCACGGCTCGCCGATGCGCCCTTCGTGAAGGTCGAGGCCACCAAGTTCACCGAAGTGGGCTACGTGGGCCGCGACGTGGACACGATCATCCGCGACCTCGTGGAGGTGGCCATCAAGGAGACGCGCGAGACCGAGACGCGCAAGGTGCGCGACCGCGCCGCCGACAACGCCGAGGAGCGCCTCCTCGACGTGCTGATCCCGCCGGTGCGCGAGGTCAACTTCACGGACCTGAAGCCCACCGACAGCACGGCGCGGCAGAAATTCCGCAAGATGCTGCGCGAGGGCGCGCTCGATGACCGCGAGGTGGAGATCGAGGTGTCCGCCTTGCCGGCGCAGATGGAGATCATGGCGCCGCCCGGCATGGAAGAGCTCACGAGCCAGATCCAGGGCATGTTCCAGCAGATGGGCTCGGGCCGGAAGAAGCTGCGCAAGATGACCGTCGCCGAGGCCATGAAGGTCCTCACCGACGAGGAGGCCGCGCGGCTTCTGAACGACGACGAGATCAAGGCGAAGGCGCTGGCCGCCGCCGAGCAGCACGGCATCGTGTTCCTCGACGAGATGGACAAGATCGCGTCGCGCTCGGAGGCGCACGGCGCCGATGTCTCGCGCCAGGGTGTGCAGCGCGACCTCTTGCCCATCGTGGAAGGCACCACCGTCACCACGAAGTACGGCATGGTGAAGACGGATCACATCCTGTTCATCGCCTCGGGCGCGTTCCATTTGTCCAAGCCTTCCGACCTCATCCCGGAGCTGCAGGGCCGCTTCCCGATCCGCGTGGAGTTGAACCCGCTGTCGGTGTCCGACTTCGAGAAGATCCTCACCGCCACCGATGCCTGCCTCACGCGGCAATATGCTGCGCTGCTCGCCACCGAGCAGGTGCACCTCGAGTTCCAGCCCGATGGCATCCGGCGCCTGGCCGAGATCGCCTTCGCGGTCAACGACAGGCAGGAGAACATCGGCGCGCGTCGCCTGTACACGGTGATGGAGCGCCTGCTCGACGACGTGTCGTACCACGCCGCGCGGCGCACGGGCGAGCACGTCATGATCGACGCCGCGTTCGTCGATGCCACGCTGGCGGGCATCGCCGGCGACGACAACCTGGCCAAGTACATCCTTTGAGCGGCCACACGCCGGGGGAGCGCCGATGATCGAGCGCATCCTCGGCATCTTCCTGCCGGTGCTCGTGGTGATCGTCGTGGGCTACGCCTACGCGCGGCGCGTGAAGCCGGACATGACGCAGGTCAACCGGCTGTCGATGACGATCCTCGCCCCCGCCCTCGTCTTCTCGGCGCTCGCGAGCAAGGATTTCGACGTCGCCGCCAACGTGCGGCTCATGGTGGGCTGCGTGGGTGTGGTGCTGGGCTCGGGACTGCTCGCCTGGCCGGTCGCGCGCATGCTCAAGGTCGACTACCGCACGTTCGTGCCGTCGATGATGTTCAACAACTGCGGCAACATGGGCCTGCCGCTCGCGGTGCTCGCCTTCGGACCGTCCGGCCTGCCGGCGATGGTGGCGCTCTTCACCATCAGCAACCTGTTGCAATTCACGCTCGGTACGTGGCTCATGGACCATCGTGCGCGCTTTCACCACCTGCTGCGCAATCCCATGGTGTGGTCCACCCTCGTGGGCTTTGCCTTCGCGCTCACGCAGCCGCCGATGCCCGACTGGATGCGCACGGGCATCCGCATGGTGGGCGATGCGCTCGTGCCTCTGATGCTGCTCTCGCTCGGCGTGCGGCTGGCCGAAGTGCGCTGGGCGGATTGGCACCTGGGCGTGATCGGCGGCATCGTGTGTCCGGTGGTGGGGCTCGTGTGTGCGCTGGCGCTGGCGCCGCTCCTCGGGCTCTCCGAATTCCAGCGGGGCCTGCTCATCCTTTTCTCCGTGCTGCCGCCCGCCGTGCTCAACTTCATGGTCGCGGAGCAGTTCCGGCAGGAGCCGGGCAAGGTCGCGTCGATCGTGCTGATCGGCAATCTCATGGCCGTGATCTTCGTTCCGTTGGGGTTGGCCCTTGCAATCCACTGATACCGCGCGCGACATCGACGTCGTGCTCTTCGACCTGGGCGGCGTCCTGGTCGAGCTCGCTGGCGTGGGCAAGATGCTCGAGTGGGCACCGGCGCTCGGCGACTCCGACGAATTGTGGCGCCGGTGGCTCCATTCCGATGCCGTGCGCCGCTTCGAGACCGGGCGCATCGGCCGCGACGAGTTCGCTGCGGCGCTCGTGGCCGAGTTCGCGCTGCCGGTCGGGCATGATGAATTCATCGATGCCTTCACATGGTGGCCGCGCAACGTCTATCCCGGCGCGATGGAGCTGCTGTCGCGCATGCGCGAGCGCTGCACGATCGCGAGCGTGTCCAACACCAACGAGATCCACTGGGACCGCTTCACCAATACGTGGCGGCTCGCCGATGCGTTCCACTACAACTTTCCCTCGCACGCCGTGGGGAAGCTGAAGCCCGACGCGGACTACTTCGAGCACGTGCTCGACGCGCTCGGCGTACCGGCGGAGCGCGTGCTCTTCATCGACGACAACGCGATCAACGTGGACGCCGCCGCCAGGCTCGGGCTCCACGCGCGCCGCGTGGCGGGGGTCGACGGAGCGCGCGCGGCGTTCGAGGAGCTGGGGCTGCTGTCGCGCGGCGGCCCGGAAGATTCCGCTTGATGCCCTCACCCGCGCCGCGGGCGCGCTCATTCGCCGCGCTGCGCCATCCCGGGTTCCGCGCCTTCATCGTCACGTACTTCCTGGCGATGACCGCAGACAACGTCGAGCACGTCATCAGCTACTGGATGATGTTCCAGAAATTCCGCTCGCCTGCGCTCGGCGGCTTCGCCGTGGTGTCGCACTGGCTGCCGTTCCTGCTCTTCTCGGTGCCCGTGGGCGCGCTCGCCGATCGCATCGATCCCAAGCGCCTCATCCAGTTCGGGATGGCGCTCTTCATCCTGGCCTCCGCAGGCTGGGGCTGGTTCTTCTACACCGACACGCTCGAGATCTGGCATTGCGTCGTGCTGCTCCTGATCCACGGCTTCGCCGGCGTGTTCTGGCAAACGGCGAGCCAGCTTCTCCTGTACGACATCGTGCCGCGCGAGGAGCTGCCGAGCGCCATCCGGATCAATGCCACGGCACGCTATCTCGGGCTGCTCGTGGGCCCCGCCGTCGGTGGGGGCATCATGCTGGCGCTCGGCCCGGCCAAGGGCATGTTCGTCAACACCCTGCTCTACGTCCCGCTCGTGGTGTGGCTCGCGCGGGTACCCTACGGCACGCGCGCCGCCGCGGCCAAGGCGCCTCCTCGCGCGGTGCGGGGCTTGGCCGACATCGTGCAAACCATGCGCGACGTGGCGGGACATCGCGTGATCGTGCCGATGATCCTGCTCGCGGGCGGTGCGTCGTTCTTCGTGGGCAATAGCTACCAGGCGCAGATGCCGGGCTTCGCGCACGACCTCGGCGAGGGCGAGGTCGGGCTGTTCTACAGCATGCTGCTCGCCGCCGACGCCGCCGGCGCGCTCGCGGCCGGCATCATCCTGGAAAGTGGCAGCTTCCTGCGTTCCAGCGCGCGTACCGCGCTCGTGCTCGCGGTGGTGTGGTGCGTGGCGCTCGCCTGTTTTGCCTTTGCCACGAGCTTCCCCATCGCGCTCGCGTTCCTCTTCGTGGCCGGCTTCTTCGAGCTCGCGTTCAACAGCATGGCGCAGGCACTGGTGCAGATCAACGCACCCGAGGCGCTGCGCGGTCGCGTGCTCGGCCTCTTCAACATGGCCTCGCTCGGCATGCGCGCGATGAGCGGTGTCGTCGTGGGGGTCGTGGGCAGCGCCGTGGGCATCCATGCATCGCTCGGTGGCGCGGCCATCGCGATGCTGGCGTTCAGCGCGTGGCTGCTGTTGCACCACGCGCGCACGGAGCGTCGCCACGCTCCCAGGCCACCGGCGTAGCGACTGACCCATTGGGGCGGCTCGCTGCTGACGGCCGCCGCAGCCCGCAGTACGATGGCAGGCATGGACAGGCGGCACGTGAACAGCATCGCCTTCGGCGGGATCCCGGCGCGAAGGCGTCCTCGTGCAATGGCGTGCCTCCTCGCGACGAGCGCGATCGTCCTGGCCGCGCTGGCTTTCGCGACGAGCGGCGCGGCCGTCGCGGACACCTTCACCTCCGGCCTCTTCTGGCGCGTGTCGCGCCCAGGTGTTCCCGACAGCCACGTGTTCGGCACGATCCACGTGCCGGACCCGCGCGTGAATGCCGTACCCGACGATGTGCGCGCAGCACTCGCGGGATCACGCGTGCTCGCCACCGAGCTCGTGCTGCGCGTCGTCGGCGATCACCTGCCGGACGCGGAATTCCTCGATCCGCCGCAGCGGCTCGATACGTTGCTCGGGCCTGCGCGCTTTGCCGAGCTCGCGCGGGCGCTGGAGGCGCGCGACGTTGCCGTCTCCACGATCTGGCGGCTCAAGCCCTGGGCGGCCCTGCTCCGCCTCACGGAGTCGGAGAGTGCGGCGGCCGACACCCTGGACGACCAGCTCTACACGCTGGCGCGGTCCCATCGGCTTCCCGTACGCACGCTGGAATCCGCGGACGAGCAGCTCTGCGCCTTCGATGCAATTCCTCTCGCGTCGCAGGTGGCGCTCCTGGTCGATGCGCTCGGTCATCCCGCCGATCGCGCCGATGCCCGTGAGCGCGCGCTGCGCGCGTACCTGGCGGGCGACCTGGCCGCCCTCGCCGCGCTGCCACCGGCGGTGCGGCGCGACCCGTCCCTCGCCGCGCACCATCACGCACTCGTGAAGCACCTCATCGAGGATCGCACGGTCGTCATGCATCATGGGCTCTTCGTGCCGCTGCGCGCGGGCGGCGTGTTCGTGGCCGTGGGCGCCTCGCACCTGTACGGCGACAAAGGCCTGCTGGCCATGCTGCGCGCCGACGGCTATCGCGTGACCCGCCTGCGCTGAAGCGATCGCAGCTCTCCGACGGAATTTCGCATGAACCTCCATCGCATGTTGCAGCAACGCCAGTCGGAAGGTCGTCCGCTGCGCGTGGCCCTCATCGGCGCCGGCAAGTTTGGCTCGATGTACTTGTCGCAGGCCAAGCACACGCCCGGCATCCACCTCGTGGCGGTGGCCGATCTGAACCCGGCACGCGCACGCGAGTCGCTCGCGCGCGTGGGCTGGCCGGCCGAGCGCTTTGCCGCGCGCTCGCTCGCCGAAGCCGCGCAACGCGGCACCACGTTCGTGACCGACGACACGCCCGCGGTACTCGCCGCAAGCGAAGTCGAGATCGTGATCGACGCCACGGGACACCCGGCGGCGGGCATCCGCCACGTGCTCGCCTGCTGCACGCACGGCAAGCACATCGTGATGGTGAATGTGGAAGCCGACGCGCTCGCCGGACCGCTCCTCGCGCAGCGCGCCCGCGAGGCCGGCATCGTGTACTCGCTCGCCTACGGTGACCAGCCGGCGCTCATCTGCGAGATGGTCGACTGGTGCCGCACGGCGGGGTTCGAGGTCGTGGCCGCGGGCAAGGGCACGAAGTACTTGCCCGAGTATCACGCCTCCACTCCCGCGACCGTGTGGCCGCACTACGGCTTCACGCCCGAGATGGTCGCCGCGGGCGACTTCAATGCGCAGATGTTCAACTCGTTCCTCGACGGCACCAAGAGCGCGATCGAGATGGCGGCGGTGGCCAATGCGGCCGACCTCACGCCTTCGCGCGACGGCCTCCACTTCCCACCCTGCGGCGTGGACGACCTGCCGCGTCTATTGAAGCCGCGCGACGATGGCGGCCTCCTCGACCACAGCGGCCAGGTCGAGGTGATCAGCAGCCTCGAGCGCGACGGCCGTCCCGTGTTCCGCGACCTGCGCTGGGGCGTGTACGTGACATTCCGCGCCGGCGATTCCCATGGCGAGGACTACGTGCGTCGCTGCTTCCGCGAATACGGCTTTTCCACCGATCCGTCGGGACGCTACTCCGCGATGTACAAGCCGTACCACGCGATCGGCCTCGAGCTCGGCATCAGCGTGGCCTCGGCGGGGTTGCGTCGTGAGCCCACGGGCCAGGCGTTCGCATGGAACGGTGACGTGGTGGCGACGGCCAAGCGCGACCTCGCCGCGGGCGAGAAGCTCGACGGCGAAGGCGGCTACACGGTGTACGGCAAGCTCATGCCGGCGGCTGACTCGGTGGCTGTCGGCGGGCTGCCGCTGGGGCTCGCGCACGGCGTGTCGCTGAAGCGCGCCATCACCGCTGGCGCGCCCGTGCGCTGGGAGGATGTGGCCTATGACGCCGACGACGCCGCCGTGAAATTCCGCCGCGAGATGGAAGCGGCGTTGGCGACGCGTCAGCGCCCTACCCCGCCCGCTTGAATGTCGCCAGCAGCGCGCTCATTCCCATCAGCAAGCCGCCGAAGGCGCGGTTCATGACCTTCATCTGCGACGGCTTCTTCATGAGCCGCAGCGCCTTGGCCGCAAATGCCGCGTAGCCCGTCATCACGATGAAGTCCGTGGACATGAGCGTCCCCCCGCAGATCGCATACTGGATCGCCTGCGGACGCGCGGGATCGATGAACTGCGGCAGCACCGCGAGCATGAACACGATGCCCTTGGGATTGGTGGCGTTCACGAGAAAGCCGCGCACGTAGAGCTGGCGCGGCGAGCCGCCGAGCGCACGCGCATCCGCGGAAGGATCGATCGCATGCGGCGGCGCCCGCCACTGCGCGATCCCGAGGTACGCGAGGTACGCCACCCCCAGCCACTTGATGATCGTGAAGGCGATCGTGGACGCGGCAAGCAACGCGCCCAGGCCCGTGGCCACCACCGCGAGCACCAGCATGATGCCGGTGATGAGCCCCGCGATGTTCCACATCGCCCGGCGCAGGCCGAAGCGCAATCCCGCCGCCATGCACGAGATCGCGCCCGCGCCGGGCGAGAGGCTGATGAGAAACGCCGCGACGAGAAAGGCGAGCCAGGTCTCGAGCGTCACGCCGCGGCTTCCATCATGCGATCAGTCGTACTTGAGCGAGCAGCCGTAGGGCGTGGTGTTGGCGGTCGTGACCGGCTTGCCGGCCATCGATTCGCTCAACGCTGCGCGCACGTAGTTGTTGGCGGTCTTGCGATCGGACTCGCGCGCGCTGCGCTTGTCGTCGATGGCGCCGGCGTAGACGATCGTGCCCTTGGGGTCGACCACGAACATGTGCGGCGTGGTCTTGGCGTCGTAGGCACGTGCCGTGGCGCTCGTGGGGTCGATCAGGATCGCGCTCTGCGCGGCGCCCTTCGACTGCATCCAGTCGCTCATCTGCGCGCCGGTCTTGAACTCGCTGTTGTTCTTGTTGGTGGAGTTGATCGTGAGCCACACGACGTCCTTGCCCTTGGCCTCCTTCTGCACGGCCTGCATCGCCTCGGCGCCGTACTGCGCCTTGACGAAGGGACAATCGGGATTGGTCCACTCGAGCACGACGTACTTGCCCTTGTAGTCGGAGAGCTTGACGTTCTTGCCCGCGACGTCGGCGACCGTGAAATCGGGCGCGGACGTGCCGGCGGTGAGCGCGAAAGCCGAACCTGCGACGAAGGCGAACGCAGCGGGGGCGACCGTGGAGAGGAGGGAAAAACGCTTCATGGGGACCTCGCGAAAGGAAGTTGAATCAGATCGTTGCCAGCGCATCCAGCACCGTTTGCGGCGCCAGGACCTCCGGCAACAACAGGGGCTCCTTGCCCGGGCGATAGAGTACGTATACCGGGACACCCTGCCGGCCCAGGGCGGCGAGTGCCTGCGTGATGCCGGGATCGCGGCGCGTCCAGTCGGCGCGCACGAGCTCGACACCTCGATCTGAGAAAGCCTTGCGGATATCGGCGCTGTTCAGCACCAGGCGCTTGTTCACCTGGCAGGTCACGCACCAGGCGGCCGTGAAATCCACGAACACCACCTTGTTGGCGGCCGTGAGCTCGGCGACCTTCGTGGGCGTGAACGGCTGCCACGGATCGGCGACGCCGGCCGTCTTCGACGCCTGCGCGGGGGAGAGCACGTCGGCCGCGGCCTGGCCCGAGAGGAGCGGCCACGCAACGTATGCCGCGCCGAGGAGCCCGATGGCGGCCGCGAAGGAGAAGCCGCGTGCCGCGCCGCCGCGATACGCACGCCACGCCCACAGCGCGAACGCGAGCACCACGAGTGTCACGAGGAGGCGCACGACCGCGTCGTTGTCGACCTGCGCGCCCAGCACCCACACGAGCCAGGCCACCGTGGCGTAGAGGGGGAAGGCGAGGAACTGCTTCAGGCGCTCCATCCACATTCCCGGGCGCGGCAATGCCTTGCGCCAGCCCGGGAACCACGTCAGCAGCACGAACGGCAGCGCCATGCCCACGCCCAGCGCCGCGAACACCAGGAGCGTCAGCGCCGCCGGCTGCGCGAGCGCGAAGCCGAGCGCCGCGCCCATGAACGGCGCGGTGCACGGCGAGGCGATCACCACCGCGAGCACGCCGGAGAGCGCGGCATTCCCGTACTGGTTCTTGGCGGTCCAGCCCGCGGCCGACGACGGTACCAGCGTGGCGAACTCGAACACACCGGACAGATTGAGGCCCAGCACGAAGAAGAGCAGCGCGAGGGCGGTGACCATGGCCGGCGACTGCAGCTGGAAGCCCCAGCCGAACTGCTCGCCGGCCGCGCGGAAGGCGAGCAGCAGTCCGGCAAGGAAGAGGAACGTCACGACGACGCCCCCCGCGAATGCGAGCCCTTCGCGCCGCAGGTGCGACTTGGGTCCGTGGCCGGGCTTGGCGAGCGACAGCGCCTTGATCGACAGCACCGGGAACACGCAGGGCATGAGGTTCAGGATGATGCCGCCGACGAAGGCGAAGAGGATCGCCGCCGCAAGCGACAGCGTGCCGCCGGGCGGCGCCGCGAGAGCGCTCGTGTCGAGCGCAGGTGCCGCCGTGGCGGACGACACCGGCTTGGGACCTGCGACCACCGCGCCCACGACGGGTGCTGCGATCGTGATGGCGGAGACCTTGTCGGCACCGCTGGCAAAGCCGTTGTCGGCCGTGAGCACGCCTGCCACTTCCACGAAGCCCGGCATCAACTGGTTGGCCACCGGCAACGTGAGCACGAACGTGCCATTCGCCTCCCGCGCGAACGTCTGCCGGCCGGCAGGCTCGACGTGGCCTTCCTTGAACGGGAAGAAGTGCACGTTGGTGGGCGTGGCTGCACCGGCGGGTGCGGCGAGCGTCACCGTGACCCTCTGGCCCTCGCCTTTCGCCTCCGCGACCCAGCCGGGGACGTTGCGCGGCAGCGCATCGCGCGTGGCCGCGATCGCCTGGCCCCACTGCGGATACGGATCGGCACGATCCGACACGGGCAGCACGAGCTCGAGATCGGCTTCCTCGGGGATGCAGGTCTCGCGGCACACGAGCCATTCGGCCTTGGCCGCGAGCGTGAGCGGCTCGCCGATGCGCGCGGTGGCGGGAACGCGCACGTCCGTGAGGAGCAGCACCGTCCCCTCGTAGCCGAAGTTCACGAGGGGTCCGGCGGGCAGCGCGTGCGGGGCGGGCCACTGGATGTCTCCTGCCGCGACGCCTTCGGGCAGCTTCCAGGCGAGCGTGGTGGGCAGCCCCGAGTCGCCGGGGTTTTGCCAGTAGGTATGCCAGCCGTCGGCCATCTGCAGCCGCAATGCGACGGTGGTCGTGGTACCGGGCACGAGCGCGGTACGCTCGGAGACGAGCTCGGCCTCCACGTGCGGCGTCTTGACCGGCGCGGCGAGCGCAGGGACGCCCGCGCCGGCGAGCGCGGCGACGAGGAGGGCACACAACGATGCGGACAATGTCCGGCGCGACATGGCGGATCCGGCAAAGAGGGAACGGCGAACGCGCGAAACGAGCAGCACGACCCGCCAACAGCCTTTGGTGCGCGAATGTTCCCTGGAGGTTCCCCGGGGTGGAGACGATTTCTCGCGCGGCGGCGTGCGGCCGCTTCCCGCCTTCGGCAGGAGCATGACGATAGCATGCCGGGCCGTCGAACGATCGTCCGCCGGCCGCAAGGGCAGCAAGCCGCCTCGTATAATTGACGGTTCGCCCAAAAACGCTGCCATGAAGCCCTTCAACCACCACGAGATCGAAGCCGACGCCCGGGCGGCCTGGACGGCCGGCGACGTCTATCGCGCGACCGAGCGCACCGACCGCCCCAAGTACTTCTGCGTGTCCATGCTGCCGTATCCGTCGGGCGCGCTGCACATGGGGCACGTACGCAACTACACCATCAACGACATGATGTACCGCCAGTTGCGCATGCGGGGCATGAATCCGTTGATGCCGATGGGCTGGGACGCGTTCGGCCTCCCCGCCGAGAACGCTGCGATGAAGAACGGCGTGGCGCCGGGCAAGTGGACGCGCGACAACATCGCCTTCATGAAGGGCCAGTGCCAGGCGATGGGCTGGGCCATCGACTGGTCGCGCGAGATGGCCTCGTGCGACCCCGACTACTACAAGTGGAACCAGTGGCTCTTCCTGCGCATGCTCGAAAAGGGCATCGCGTATCTCAAGACGGGCGTGGTGAACTGGGACCCGGTGGACCAGACGGTGCTCGCCAATGAGCAGGTGGTCGACGGCAAGGGATGGCGCTCGGGCGCGCCGGTGGAAAAGCGCGAGATCCCGATGTATTACCTGAAGATCACCGACTACGCCGAGGAGCTTTTGACCTGCCTCGACGGCATGACCGGCTGGCCCGAGCGCGTGCGCACGATGCAGGCCAACTGGATCGGCAAGAGCACGGGCGTGCGCTTCGCCTTCACCCACGACATCGTGGACGACGCCGGCGCCCTCGTGGGGGACGGCCGCATGTACGTGTTCACCACGCGCGCCGACACGATCATGGGCGTGACCTTCTGCGCGGTGGCGCCGGAGCATCCGCTCGCCACGGTGGCCGCGGCGCGTGACGCCAGGCTCGCGGCCTTCGTCGACGAATGCAAGCGCGGCTCGGTGATCGAGGCCGACATGGCCACGATGGAGAAGAAGGGCATGCCCACGGGGCTGTACGTCCGGCATCCGATCACGCAAGAGCCGGTCGAGGTGTGGGTCGGCAACTACGTGCTGATGTCCTACGGCGACGGCGCCGTGATGGGCGTGCCCGCGCACGACGAGCGCGACTTCGCCTTCGCCTTGAAATACGGCCTCCCCATCAAGCAGGTGATCGCGGTGGAAGGCGAGGCCTTCGTCAACGACGAATGGCAGGCGTGGTACGCCGACAAGGGACGCGGCCGCTGCGTGTTCTCCGGCAGGTACGACGAGATGGGGTACGAAGAGGCCGTGGATGCGGTCGCCGCCGATCTCGCGGCCAGGGGTCTCGGCGAGAAGCGCGTCACCTATCGCCTGCGCGACTGGGGCATCTCGCGCCAGCGCTACTGGGGCACGCCGATCCCGATTATTCACTGCGCCGCTTGCGGCGACGTGCCGGTGCCCGACCAGGACCTGCCGGTGGTGCTGCCCGAGGACTGCGTGCCCGACGGCAGCGGCAATCCCTTGCGCAAGCGCGCCGACTTCACCGACGTGCCCTGCCCGAAGTGCGCGCGGCCGGCCAAGCGCGAGACCGACACGATGGACACGTTCGTGGACTCGTCGTGGTACTACATGCGCTACACGTCGCCGGGGGCTGCGTCGATGGTGGATACGCGCAACGACTACTGGATGCCGATGGACCAGTACATCGGCGGCATCGAGCACGCGATCCTGCATCTTCTCTACGCACGCTTCTGGACCAAGGTGATGCGCGACATGGACCTCGTCAAGTGCGACGAGCCCTTCACGCGCCTCCTCACCCAGGGCATGCTCTTGAACCACATCTGGTTCCGGCGCACCGACAAGGGCGGCGTCGACTACATCCCGCCCGACGAGGTCGACGTTGTCTACGACGCCGACGGCAAGATGACCGGCGGCACGTGGAAGCAGGATGGGAAGCCGGTGGAGTACGGCGGTGTCGGCAAGATGGGCAAGTCGGAGCGCAATGGCGTCGATCCGCAGACGATCATCGACAACTACGGCGCCGATACCGCGCGCCTGTACATGATGTTCGCCGGCAAGCCCGAGGACTCGGCCGTGTGGTCCGATGCAGGGGTCGAAGGCGGCTACCGGTACCTGAAGCGCCTGTGGGTGTTCGCGCAGACGCACGCGGATGCCATCGCCCGGGCCTCCGGCAGCTTCGACTTCCGCGATGCCGACGAGCCGGTGAAGAAGGCACGCCGCGACGTGCACCTCACGCTGCAGCAGGCCAACGGCGACTACGAGCGGCTCCACTACAACACCGTGGTGTCCGCCGGCATGATCATGCTGAACACGCTCGAGGCGCTGCCCGCCGGCGCGCGCGGGGCCGATGCCTTGCGCCGCGAAGGCCTCTCCCTGCTCCTGCGCGTGCTCTATCCCGTGGTGCCGCACACCACGTGGGTGCTCTGGCGCGATCTCGGCTTCGCCGCGCAGGCGGGTGACCTCATCGATGCGCCGTGGCCCGTGGTGGACGCCGCAGCGCTCGTGCAGGACGAGATCGAGCTCGTGCTCCAGGTCAACGGCAAGCTCCGCGGCAAGCTCGTGGTGCCTGCCAATGCGGACCAGGGCGCGATCGAGGCGGCCGCGCGCGCCAGTGCCGAGGTGGCCAGGCACACCGGCGGCGCGCCGATCCGCAAGATCATCGTGGTGCCGGGGCGTCTCGTGAACGTCGTGGCGCCGGTGCCGGCAGCGTGATGCGCGCGCTCGCCATCGCCGTGCTCGCGCTCGCCACGGCGTCGTGCGGCTTCCATCTGCGCGGTGACGCGAGCTTTCCGTTTTCCACCGTATATGTGAGCGTGCCGATGTCGCCGCCGATGGCCGTGGAGACGCGCCGCGCGCTCGCGGCGGCCGACTCCTCGACCAAGGTCGTCGACACCGCGGCCAGTGCCGAGGTGCTGCTCGAGCTGCCGGTCGTGGTCGACGACAAGGACGTGCTGTCGCTGTCGTCGGGCGGCTCGGTGCGCGAATACCAGCTCGTCAAGCGGGTGCAGTACCGCCTCTCCGACAAGAACGGCAACCAGTGGATCGTGCCGGGCGAGATCGTGATCCGCCGCTCGTACACGTTCAACGAGACACAGGTCCTGGCGCGCGACCTGCAGGAGCAGCGCCTGCTGCGCGAGATGCAGACCGACGCCGTGCAGCAGCTCATCCGTCGCATGCAGGCCGCGCGCAAGCCGGCGTAGCGCCGGGCGCGGCGTCGTGGCGTCCATGCGTCGACCGCGGGCGATCCGCATCGGAGGCCCCAGGCTGCGTCGCCTGGCCTTCGTGGTGCTCGCCGTCGTGCTGCTCGCCGCCGTGGTCACGTGGGTCATCCAGCAGGCGATCCCGCGCCGCATCGTGATCGCCACCGGCTTGCCGGACGGCTCGTATCACCTGCTCGCGGAGAAATACAGGACGTTCCTGGCGCGTGACGGCATCACGCTCGTGGAGCGTCCCACCGAGGGGTCCGCCGAGAACCTGCGCCTCCTCATGGATCCCGGGTCCGGCGTGGACGTCGGGTTCGTGCAGGGGGGCCTGGGTGCCGGCGCGTCGGGGGTCGAGATGCTCGCGGGCCTCTACTACGAGGCGCTGTGGGTCTTCTACCGTGACGAGCGCACGCTCGCGCACGTCGACCAGCTGCGCGGCAAGCGCATCGCCATCGGCCCCGAAGGCAGCGGCACGCGCGCCTTTGCCGAAGCCGTGCTCGCCGCCAACGACGTCACCGCGCGCAACTCGACGCTCACGCCGCAGACGAATACCGAGGCAATCGCCGCGTTGCAGCGCGGCGAGCTCGATGCCGCATTGCTGGTGGGACCCGCGCAGGGCCAGTCAGCGGACACCGCCCTGCGCGATCCGGCGATCAAGGTCATGAGCATCGCGCGCGCCGACGCCTATCCGCGACGCTTCCACTTCGTCACGAAGCTCGTGCTGCCTGCGGGGGCCGTGGACCTCGCGCAGGACGTGCCGCCCGTCGACGTCACGCTGCTCGGCACCACGGCGATGCTCGTGGCGCGCGACGACCTCCCCAATCCGATCATCGATCTCCTGCTCGACGCGGCGCGCGACATCCACGCGGAGGCCGGCTACTTCGAGCAGAACAGCGAATTTCCCACCGTCGCGCGGGTGGACCTGCCGGTGTCGGATGCCGCCGAGCGCCACCATCGCTTCGGCCCGCGCGTGCTGCAGCGCTACCTGCCGTTCTTCGTGGCGACGTACCTCGAGCGGCTGATCGTGGTGCTGCTGCCGCTCCTCGTGCTCGTCGTGCCGCTCGTGAACGTCCTGCCGCACGTGCTGCGCTGGCGCGCCCGCTCGAAGATCTATCGCTGGTACGGCGAGCTGGCGCTGCTCGAGCGGGAGATCGAGCGGCACCAGGGCGAGCTGCCGCTCGCGCGCTGGAATGCCGACCTCGATCGCATCGAGCACTCGGCCGCGCACGTGCGCGCGCCGGCGAGCTACGCGGGCGAGCTCTACACGCTGCGCGAGCACATCGACTTCGTGCGGCGCGCGGTGCGCGCGAAGGCCGCGCCCGCGAGCCCGTAGAATCGCCCTCATGCAGATCAGGAACGACGACCTCGCCGCCCACCTCGCCCGCGGGGTGGGTGCGCTGTACGTGATCCACGGTGACGAGCCGCTGCTCGCCCTCGAAGCGGGCGATGCCATCCGCGCCGCCGCGCGCGCCGCGGGCGCGGTGGAGCGCGAGGTCTTCGTGGCCGAGCAGGGCTTCAAGTGGGACGCGTTCCTCGCCACCAATGCCAATGCGAGCCTCTTCGGCGACCGCAAGTGCGTGGACCTGCGCATCCCCAACGGCAAACCGGGCGTGGAGGGTGGCAAGGCGCTCGAGGCGTATGCGGGCAATCCCAATCCCGACAACGTGACGCTCGTCACGCTCCCGCGCCTCGATCGCGCGGCACAGGCCACGGCGTGGTTCGGCGCGCTCGCCGATGCCGGCAACACCGTCGCGGTGTATCCGGTGGAGCGCGATGCCTTGCCGCAGTGGATCGCGGCGCGGCTCGCGCGGCAGAAGCAGCGCGCCGCGCGCGACACGCTCGCGTTCCTCGCCGAGGCCTGCGAGGGCAACCTCCTCGCCGCGCGGCAGGAGATCGAGAAGCTCGCGCTGCTCCTGCCCGAAGGCGACCTCGACCACGCCGCCGTGGAGGCCGCGGTGGCCGACGTCGCGCGCTACGACATCTTCGAGCTGTCGGAGGCCTGGCTCGCGGGTGACCCCACGCGCACGCTGCGCATCCTGCGCGCGCTCGAGGGCGCGGGCGAAGGGGTCACGCTGCCGGTGTGGCAACTGTCGGAGGACGTGCACGCGCTCGCGGCGGTGGCGACCCAGGTGCGCGGCGGCATGTCGGTGGAGTCGGCCGTGAAGGGTGCGCGCGTGTGGGGCAAGCGGCAGCACGCGCTGGAGCGCGCGGCGCGGCGCGTGTCGCCAGCGCAGATCACGCCGCTGCTGCTTGCGATCGCGCATCTCGACGCGCTCGCCAAGGGGATCGGGGAGGGCTCGGTGTGGAACGAGCTTGCGACGACGGGGCTGGCGCTGGCGGGGGCCAAGGTAGCGCCGTTACCGGTGCCACCGTAGATGAAACTGCGACCACCCATAAGACGTCTGCGTCGAGCGGTCGAAGCCCCATGACGACCGCTGTGCCGTACGCGCAAGAACAATAGGGCCCGCCTACTTCTTCCTGTGCTTCACCTTCGCCGGGTCCGCGTCGAGCACGAGATCGGCCGCACTCCCCTCCTTGCCACGCTTGGCGAGGTCGGCCATGAGGCCCTCGTCGGAGAGGTCGAGCGCACTCGAGTGGTCCCAGTCATGCCGGGCCACCTTCTCCAGCGGCTCCACCACATGCGCATCGTCGACCTCGATGGCGAGCTCGCGGCGTGCATCGAAGCTGCCGGGCGCCAGGTTCACCGAGCCCACGATCGCGCGCTTGCCGTCGGCCAGCATCATCTTGCCGTGCAGGCGCAGGCCTTTCAGCTTGTGCACCCTGGCGCCCACGTCCTGCATGATGCGCAGGCCGCCCACGCCCTCGATGAGCTTGTCCGCCTTCAGCGTATGCGGCGGCCGCGCGATGATGTGGACCTTCACGCCGCGCCCGGCCGCGCGCACCACGCGCTCGATGATCACGGCGTCCTGGTAGCGCTCGTTCTGCAGCCATAGCGATTTCTCGGCGCGGTCGATGAAGTGCGCGAAGCGCTCGCGGCCGTTGGTGTTGCACCAGATCAGCGCCGACTTCGCGGGCGGCGTGAACTCCTTGCGCTGCCAGTCGGCATCGAAGCACGCGGCGATCTCCGCCACCTCCTCCGGCACCGTCGTGATCACCGCGTAGTCGCGCGTTTCCGTGACATTGCGCGTCTCCCAGTTGAGCGACATCACGAATGCCTGCGCGGCGTCGATCACCATCGACTTCTCGTGCGTGAGGTCGAAGGCCGGATTGCTGTCGAGCACCGACACCCCGCCCTCCACGAGCTTGCGCCGCGAGTCCTCGTTGTCGGACTCGCCGCTGCGCCGCGCCGGGTTGAGCATCACGCGCACGTCCACGCCGCGCTTCTTCGCTGCGATGGTGGCGTCGAGCAGTCCGGGGTCCGAGAAGACGAACATCTTCACGCGGATGGACTGGCGCGCCGCGGCGATGGCGTCGAGGAGGGGTTGCGGCCCGGCATCGGGCAGCACGACGAGGGTTCTGGACATGGTCACTCGCGGGAAGCGGGAGCGGCAGGCGGCGGCGTGGCGTCGCCGAACTGCACATGATAGAGGTCGGCGTAGAGGCCGTTGCGGGCGATGAGCTCCGCGTGCCGACCCTGCTCCGCCACCACGCCATCGGCGAGCACGATGATGTTGTCCGCATCGCGGATGGTGGACAGGCGATGCGCGATACAGATCACCGTGCGGCCCTTCATGAGGCGCTCCAGGCCCTCCATCACCAGCCGCTCCGACTCGGTGTCCAGCGCGGCGGTGGGCTCGTCGAGGATCAGGATCGGATTGTCGCGGATCACCGCGCGCGCGATGCCGATGCGCTGCCGCTGGCCGCCCGACAGCGTGTCGCCACGCTCGCCCACGATCGTGTCGTAGCCTTTGGGCATCTTCGCGATGAACTCGTCGGCATTGGCAAGCCTGGCCGCCGCGACGATCTCGGCGTCGGTGGCGCCGCCGGGGCGGCCGTAGGCGATGTTGTCGCGGATGCTGCCGCGGAAGAGCACGGTCTCCTGCAGCACGAAGCCGATCTGCCGGCGCAACGGATGCAGCTTGAAGTCGCGCACGTCCACGCCGTCGATCAGCACGCGGCCGCCGGTGGGATCGTAGAAGCGCGGGATGAGGCTCACGATGGTGGACTTGCCGCTGCCGGTGCCGCCCACCACGCCCACGACCTGGCCGGGCTTGACCGTGAAGCTCACGTCCTTCAGCACCTGCGCATCGCGGTCGTATTCGAAGGCCACGTGCTCGAAGGTGATCTCGCCCCGGAGCTTCGGCGGATTGCGCGCATCGGGCTTTTCGGGGATCACGTCGTCGGCCGCGAGGATCGTGTTGATGCGCTCGAGTCCCACGGCCGTTTGCGCGATGGTGTTGGTCATCTTCGCCAGGTCCTGCACGGGCTTGAAGAACTTGGCGAGGTAGGCGAGGAACACGGTGAGCGCACCCACCGTCATCACGTCCGTCAGGATGAGCGCGGTACCGCGCCAGAGCACGAAGGCCGTGCACAGCGCGACGACGATCGCCACCACCGGCCCCAGCAGCGATTTCACGCGACGGGCTTTCAGCGCCGCCACCACGGTGGCGCGGCTCGCCTCGTCCATGCGCTTGGCCTCGAGGTCCTGGCGGTCGAAGGCGGAGACCGAGCGCACCGAGCCCAGGCCCTGCTGCGCCACGGCCACGATCTCGCTCTGCCGCATGCGTACGTCGCGGGTGGCGTCCTTGACGGCTTTCTTGAAGCGCATGACGAAGAGCAGCAGGAAGGGCGTGACGCCCACCGCGATGAGCGCGAAGTCCCAGTTGAGCCAGAACATGATGCCCAGCATGCCCACGATCGTCAT
>CAZUGY010000001.1:0-43894 GCA_964620265.1 uncultured Alcaligenaceae bacterium | reverse complement strand
GCGAAGAGCGCCAGGCCCATCGTGTCGCGGTCGATGCCCCACTCGTGGATCCATTCGAGCCAGCGCGGGAGCTTCTCGTGGTTCAACGCATTGTCGAGCACGATCTTGAGCGGCCAGGGCGCGGCGAGGCTCATGAGCGTCTCCACCATCATCGCGGCGAAGACGACGAGCACCCAGAAGCGATACGGCCGGATGAGCGAGCGGACGAGCGTGGACATCCACGCCTTGGGCGGATCGCCGGCCGTGCCAGGCGCCAGGGCGCCGGGATTCACGGCGTGGGCCGGGGCAACCGGCGCAGCGGGCGGTGCGGGCGTGGATGAGGCCATGGAGGTCCTGGGCGGAGGTGCGATCTTCGGCGCGCGGGCGCCGGCCCGTCAAGGCTTGGCCGGCAGGTCGAGCACGGGAACGCAGCTCGCCTTGCGCGCGCGCAACGTGCAGGAAGCGATAGGCTTGCCCACCGTATCCCACGCGCGCATCGACCACGCGTCGCCGTCACGCTCCATCGTCATGAAGCCGAAGCGCGCGCTCGAGATCATCTGCGATACCACCGCGCGCGGTGCCGGCTCCTTGCCGGCGGGAAACGGCTGCGGAAAAGGATGATCGAGCCAGTCGCCGCCGTTGCCGGTGATGAACTGCGGCGGATGCGGCGACGAGAAGCTCACGACCTCCAGCAGATGATTGTGACCGGAGATCAGCGCCTCGACGTTGGAAGGGAAGAGCACGGTGGGATAGAGCGTGGCGAGCACCGACTGCAGGCCCTCGTTGCCCGGGAAGGGGTTCTGCGGATCGCGCGGATTGGCCGCAAAGCCCAGCACCGGATGGTGCGCCACGAAGAACGTCTTCGGCGTGCGGGCTCCCAGGCCGAAGGCCATCTCGAACTGGGAGCGATAGTTGCGGAATTGCAGGTCGGTGGGCGCGTAGGGACGCGGGTTGGTCCACGACGAGTCGAACACGAGGAACTGCACGTCGGAGTCGCGGCCGAGTGGCACGGCGTAGGGCGCGCTGTAGTTGCCGATGTCGTCGGCGGCGGGATCGTTGCAGGTCTGCTTCGGGTTTACCGGCCGCGGATCGAGGAAGCGCCACCAGCCCTGGCCGGCGCGATCGCACGATTCGTGGTTGCCGCGGACCACGATCCATGGCGCGGCTGCGAAGAGCGGGCGCGATGGCTCGAAGAAGTCGGCTTCCCACGCATCGAAACCGTAGCCCCACGGACTGCCCTTGCAGCCAGGGTTGCCCTCGGCGCATGCGCTCTCGCGATAGTGGAAGTCGCCCACGTGGATCACGAGGTCGGGCTGCATCGCCGCCGCGGAGGCCGCCACGCGCGCGTAGGGCCACAGCACGGGATCGTCGCAGGCCTGGAAGACCTTGAAGTTGGCATTGACCGTGCAGCCGGTATCGCCGACGAGCACGATGCGTCGCGGCTGCGCCTTCGGCAGCGGCAAGGGCTCGCCGGCAATCGATGCACGTGTCGCGCTCGTGGGCAACGTGAGCTCGCAGGTCGTCACGTCGAACACCGAGGCCTTCGGCGCCGGCAGGTCGGCGCGCGAGGGACGCACCGGCACCGTGCCGGCCGGCATGCGCACCGACATGGGCTGTGCGGCTCCGTCCACCTCCACGGTAGGACACGTCGCGGCATTCGTGATCACGCGCACCACCGGCACGCCCTCGGGACCCAGCAGCACGTAGCGATGGTCCACGGTGGGTCCGGGAGGCGTGGTCGCGCATCCGGCGAGGACTGCGCAAAGCGCGGCGGCGCAGGCATGTCTCATCGTCCGTCGCTCCACGTCACGTTCGCCACGGCGAGCGCCGCGAGGGCGGCGGTCTCGGCGCGCAGGATGCGCGGCCCGAGGCGCGCGGCCGCAAGGCCCTGGTGCCGCGCCTTCGCAACCTCGTCGTCGGTGAGGCCGCCTTCGGGGCCGACGAGAATGTCGATGGCGCCCGTAGGCGGCAGCGGCACCTGCGGCAACGGCACCGCACCGTCGGGCGCGAGCACGATGCCCACCCGGTCCGAGGCACGTTCCGCGAGCCAGCCCGCAAGCTCCGCCGGCGGGGACACGTCGGGAATGCGATTGCGGCCGCACTGCTCGCAGGCCGACACCGCGACGGCGCGCCAGTGCGCGAGGCGCTTGTCGCCGGACGCACCGCCGGGAAAGCGCGCGCTCCGGGCGGTCACGAGCGGCTGCACCGACGCCGCACCCAGCTCCACGGCGTGGCGCACGATCGCGTCCATCGTGTCGTTCGCGACGAGCGCCTGTGCGAGCACCACGGATCGCGTCGGCTCCACGATGCCGTCGGCAAAGGCCTCGATGCGTACCTCCGCCCCGCGCTTGGCGACCTGCGTGATCGTGGCGCCGTATTCCCCGCCCTCGCCGGTGAAGAGCGTGAGCTGGTCGCCCGCTGCCAGGCGCCGCACGCGTATCGCGTGATGCGCGACCGCCTCGGGCAGCGCGATCGACGTGCCCACAAGCGCGGGCGTCAGCGGAGTCGGAACGAAGAAACGGGGTACCGCCATCGTGTGCGGGCCTATTTCACCAGCGCGCGATACGCGTGCCACGTCGCGTGGCCGATCACCGGTACCGCGACCAGCAGTCCGAGGAGCCAGGTAGCGAATCCGGCGCCCACCAGCAGCACGATGGCCACGCCCCATACCACCATCGCCGGCACGTTCGCAGCGCATGCGCGCAGGCTGGTGAGCACGGCCACGATGCCGTCCGTGTTGCGGTCGAGCATCATCGGTACCGATACCACCGAGATCGCGAACACGAGCACCGCGAAGAAGCCGCCCACGCACAGGTACGCAAAAAGGAACTCGAGGTTGTCGAGCGAGAACATGCGCGCGAGAAAGTCGTCGAGGCGCGGCATGCCCTGCGTGTAGAAGAGCGCGAAGACGACGAGCGACGCGCGCGCCCATAGCATCAGCACCACGGCGAGCACTACTGCGAACATGCCGATGGCCGCCTTGTTGGGCATCCATGCCGCAAAGGTATGCGCAACATCGGCAACCTCGCCGCGCTCGCGCCGGCGGGAGAGCTCGTAGAGGCCCATCGCAAGGAACGGGCCCACGAGGAAGAAGCCCGTGACAAGCGCCGACACGTAGGCGTAGGCGTGGCGGAAGACGATGTAGATCAGGAGCGCCATCAGCGTGAAGCACGCGCCGTAGAAGAGACTCGACGCCGGATGCGCGCGGAAGTCGCGCCATCCGGCGGCGATCCACGACAGCGGCGCGAGCATGCCGACCTCCCGCACCTGCGGCAGGGTGGAAGGGGAAACGTCCGTGCCCGTCATCGCCTGTCGCAAGAGTCCGGGCTAGAGGAAGCCGCGCAGCGCGTCGAGGACCGCGTCCGGCTGCTCGGCCATCAGCGCGTGGCCGGCGCCGCGCAGCACGACCTTGCGCACATCGGGCAATGCTGCGAGCAGCGCGTCGGCATTGCGTGCCGGCGCCATCAGGTCGCGCTCGCCCATGATCACGAGCGCGGGGCAGCGCACGGCACGCGCTGCGTCGAGGCCACCGGCGTAGGCATTGCATGCCGTGAGATCCACGTGCAAGGCGCCGGGTGCGGAACGCTCCATGAGGCGCATCGCGGAGCCCGTCATCCACATCCCCGGCACCTGGTTGCCGCCGAGCTGGCGCGGCGTGCTGTGCGACCAGCCGTTGATGAGCTCGAAGGCGACATGATCGTCGGCCCGCGCGGCGTCCAGCAGCACCTCGCTCACGGGCATGGGCACGCTCGGGCCGAGCAATGCGAGCTGGCGTACGCGGCCGCCGTGGCGCGCCGCCGCCTCGAGACAGGCGAGCGCGCCCATGGAGTGGCCCACCAGCGCGGCTTGCGCCACCTGCGCCGCAGCGAGCGCCGCAGCGAGCCAGTCCGCCATCGCCTCGACGCTCGCCAGCGGCAAGCCCTCCGACTTGCCGTGGCCAGGCAGGTCGAGAGCCAGCGCATTGAATCCGTGATGCGCGAAATAGCGCGATTGCAGCGCCCACACGCTGTGGTCGTGGGCGGCGCCATGCACGAACGCGACGGTGGGCTGCGCCGGCACGAGCGCGCGGGCGCCCGTGTAGGCGTAGGTCTCGTGGCCGTCGACCGTGAAGTACATGCCGGACCGGCCTACGCCTTCATCTTGCCCGCCGCGTGCAGCGCGCGCGACAGGTCCTCGATGAGGTCCTCGGGATCCTCGAGTCCGATCGACAGGCGGATCGTGCCCTCGCCGATGCCCGCGCGGGCAAGATCCTCGGCCGACATGCGGAAGTGCGTGGTGGACGCGGGATGGATCACGAGCGACTTGGCATCCCCCACGTTGGCCAGATGAGAGAAGAGCGTCAGCGACTCGATGAGCTTGCGGCCCTGCGCGCGGTTGCCCTTGATCGCGAAGCTGAAGACCGCCCCGCTCCCCCGCGGCAGCAGGCGTTGCGCGAGCTCATGATCCGGATGGTCCGGCAGGTCCGGATACCCCACCGACTGCACGAATGGATGCGCGGCGAGGAATGCCGCGATCTGCCGCGCATTGGCCACGTGCTTCGCCATCCGCAGCGGCAGCGTCTCCATGCCCTGCAGGATCTGGAAGGCCACGAACGGGCCCATGCACGCGCCGAAATCGCGGATGCCTTCGCGGCGCGCGCGCAGGAGGAACGCCGCGGTCGTCGACTCCTCCGTGAACACCATGTCGTGGAAGCCGTGGTAGGGCTCGGTGAGGGTGGGGAACTTGCCGCGCGCCGCGCCCGCATCCCATCGAAACTGCCCGCTATCCACCACCACGCCGCCGATCACCACGCCATGTCCCGACAGGAACTTGGTGGCCGAGTGGAACACCAGGTCGGCACCATGCTCGAACGGCCGCACGAGGTAGGGCGTGGTGAAGGTCGAGTCGACCAGCAACGGCAGGCCGTGCTCGTGCGCAAGCGCTGCCACGCGCGGGATGTCGAGCACCTCGAGTCCGGGATTGCCCAGTGTCTCGCCGAAGAGGAGCCGCGTATTGGGACGGATCGCCGCGCGCCATCCGTCGAGGTCGCGGGGATCGACGAAGGTCGTCTCGATCCCGAAGCGCGGCAGCGTGTAGTCGAGCAGATTGTGCGAGCCGCCGTAGAGCGAGCGCGACGCCACGATGTGCTGCCCGGCGCCCAGCAGCGTGACGATGGCCAGATGCAGCGCCGCCTGCCCGCTCGCGGTGGCGATGGCACCCACGCCCCCTTCCAGGGCCGCGATGCGCTCCTCGAAGACCGCGACCGTGGGATTGGAGATGCGCGAATAGACGTGCCCCGCGCGCTCCATGTTGAAGAGCGCCGCGGCGTGATCACTGTCGGGAAAGACGAACGACGCGCTCTGGTAGATCGGCGTGGCGCGCGCACCGGTCGTGGGATCGGGCGCGGCGCCGGCGTGCAGCGAGAGCGTGTCGAAGCGGTGGGTCTTGGGAGCGGTCATCGTGGCGGCGTGCGGGCGCCGGCCATTCTAGGCGGATTCGCGAGCGGACGTAAGGCGGCGCGGGCGTAGAATCTTCACGATGAAGTCGTTGCCGCCACGCGACCCCGCCGTCGTTGCTCCACCCGATCCCTTGCGCCACGCGCCGGGCGACGCGGTGCGCGGCCGTGGCGCCACGTTCAATCCGGGCAATCGCTTCCGCCACGATTCGCGCGAGGCCTTCGACGACGGCTGGGGCGTGCCCGACATGGACGTCGAGGAGGGTGCCGGCGAGCCCCGCGCCGAGCCGCCTCCGCGCCAGATCCGCACCACCGTCGCCATCCAGCAGGCACGCACGATCATCGCGCGCAATGCATCGCCCGACATCCCGTTCACGCAGTCGATCAATCCGTACCAGGGCTGCGAGCATGGATGCATCTACTGCTACGCGCGACCCTCGCATGCGTATCTCGACCTGTCGCCCGGGCTCGAGTTCGAGACGAAGCTCTTCGCCAAGCCCAACGCCGCGGAGCTCCTGCGTGCCGAGCTCGCCAGGCCCGGCTACGCGTGCGATCCCATCGCCCTCGGCACCAACACCGATGCCTACCAGCCCATCGAGCGCGAGTGGAAGATCACGCGCTCGATCCTCGCGCTCCTGGCCGCGCACGAGCATCCCTTCACCATCGTGACCAAGTCGGCACTGGTGGAGCGCGACCTCGACCTCATCGCGCCGATGGCCGCCAAGAACATGGCCCGCGTCTTCATCTCGATCACGACACTCGACCACGACCTCGCGCGCAAGCTCGAGCCGCGCGCGGCCGCCCCGGCGCGCCGGCTCGCCGCCATGCGCACGCTGAGCGACGCCGGCGTGCCGGTGGGCGTGCTCGCCGCTCCCATGATCCCGCAGCTGAACGAGCGCGACCTCGAGGCGATCCTCGAGGCGGCCGCCGCGCACGGCGCCACGACCGCCGGCTGGATCATGGTGCGCCTGCCGCGCGAGGTGGCGCCGCTGTTCCGCGCGTGGCTCGACGAGCACTATCCGCTGCGCGCCGCGCATGTGATGAGCGTGATCCAGCAATTGCGCGGCGGCCGCGACAACGATCCCGGGTTCGGCACGCGCATGCGCGGGACGGGCAACTTCGCCGACCTCATGGCGAAGCGCTTCGAGATCGCGACGCGCCGGTTCGGGCTCGAGCGGCGGCGCGACATCCCGCTCGATACCTCGCGCTTCCGGCCCCCGCGCGCCAACGAGGCGCAGGGCGAGCTCTTCTAGAACGACGACACAGCACAGGGAGGAAACGAGCCATGTCATCCGGAGCCGATCCGCTCACCGCGCGGCTTGCCGCCTGCTACACCGGCGCCGTCCACGACGTGCTGCGCATGATGGGCCACGAGAACATCGTGCTGCCGCCCGCGATCAAGGCCATCGCACCCGGCACGCGCCTCGCGGGCCCGGTGTGGACGGTATCGGGCCACATCGACCGCACGAAGACGCGCGACGAGACGCTCCTCGGCTGGTGCACGCTGCTCGCCCGCGCCCCGGCCGGCCACGTGATCGTGTGCCAGCCCAACAACCACGAGGTGGCGCTCATGGGCGAGCTTTCCGCGCAAACGCTCCAGGCGCGCGGCGTGCTCGGCTACGTGGTCGACGGCGGGTCGCGCGATACCGACCTCGTCCTCGAGCAGGGCTTTCCGGTGTTCTGCTCGTTCCTGACCCCTTCGGACATCGTGCAGCGCTGGATCCCCGATCGCTACGCCGAGCCGGTGACGATCGGCACCGTGACCATCGCCACCGGCGACTATCTCCTGGGCGATCGCGACGGCGTGGTGATCATTCCGCGCGCGATCGCAGCCGACGTGGTGAGCAAGACCGAGGAGGTCGTGGCCACCGAGAGCGACATGCGCCGCGCGCTCATCGGCGGCATGGATCCGGTCGAGGCGTACAACAAGTATGGCAAGTTCTGAAGGCTTGGTACCCGAGGCTGCCGCACGGCCGGCCGTCATGAAGCTCGCACCCCAGGACAACGTGGCCGTGGCGCTGCGCCCGCTGCGCGCTGGCGAGACGTTGCTGCAGGACGGTGTGGCACTGGCCATCGACCGCGACGTCGCGGTGGGCCACAAGGTCGCGAGCCGCGACATCGCGGACGGCGACACGATCGTGAAGTACAACTGCCCCATCGGCCTCGCCACGCAGGCGATTCCCGCCGGCCACTACGTCCACACCCACAACGTGAAGAGCGGCTACCTGCCGACCTACACGCTGCCCGCGGCATGAGCCCCCTCCAACTCACCGGCTTCCTCCGCGCCGACGGCCGCAAGGGCATCCGCAACGTCGTGGTCGTCGCCTACCTCGTGGAGTGCGCGCATCACGTCGCGCGCGAGATCGCCGACGCCTTCCGTGACGCCGACGTGCACCTCATCGGCTTTCCCGGCTGCTATCCCAATCCCTACGCGCGCGCGATGCTCGAGCGCCTGTGCACGCATCCCAACGTGGGCGCGGCGCTTCTCGTGTCGCTCGGCTGCGAGGGCTTCGACAAGCGCTCGCTTCGCAAGGCGGTGGCCGCGAGCGGGCGTCCGGTGCACACGCTCGGCATCCAGGACACGGGCGGCACGCGCAAGACGATCGACGCCGGCCGCGAGTGGGTGGAGCAGGCGCTGCTCGACCTCGCCGCGCAGGAGCGCGTGCCGATGGCGCTCGACGAGCTCGTCGTGGGCACGATCTGCGGCGGTTCCGACGCCACGTCGGGACTCACCGCCAATCCGGCGATGGGCGTGGCCTTCGACCTCCTCGTGGACGCCGGCGGCACGGCGATCTTCGAGGAGACGGGCGAGCTGATCGGCATGGAGCACCTGATGGCGGCGCGTGCGGCCACGCCCGCGCTCGGCGACGCATTGAAGCAATGTGTCGCCAAGGCCGCCACCTACTACGCCACGCTCGGCTACGCGAGCTTCGCCCCCGGCAATGCCGACGGCGGCCTCACCACGATCGAGGAGAAATCGCTCGGCGCCTACGCGAAGTCGGGGCAGTCGCGCATTTCGGGTATCGTCAAGCCCGGCATCGCGCCGCCGCGCGGCGGCCTCTATCTCCTCGACGTCGTTCCCGACGGCGAAGTGCGCTTCGGCTTTCCCAACATCAACGACAACGCCGAGATCGCGGAGCTCATCGCCTGCGGCTCGCACGTGATCCTCTTCTCCACCGGCCGCGGCTCGGTGGTGGGTTCCGCGATATCCCCCGTGATCAAGGTCTGCGCCAACCCGGACACCTACCGCCGCATGCGCGACGACATGGACGTGGATGCCGGCCGCATCCTCGAAGGCCGCGCCACGCTGCCGGACGTGGGACGCGAGGTGCACGACCTCGTGCTGGCGGTCGCCAACGGCGCGCCCACCAAGTCCGAGGCGCTGCGCCACCGCGAGTTCATCCTCACCTACAAGCGCTTCGAGCCGCTCGGCCCGGCCTGCCTGCCGGCCTGAATCCGCCGGCACACCACGTCCCGCTCCGCGCGTCGCCGCGACGTTTCGAGGGAAGGCACGTGCGTTCTCGCGACGCCACGGCCCTCAGTGGATCGCGATTGCCTCGGCGCGCCGGGCGAGGCGCATGCCCCAGCGGTTGTGGGGCTTGCAAGCCAGGCGCTCCGTGATGTAGTGCTCGGCGCGACGACGCATGCCGCCGCGCAGCGCCGCCTCGATCAGCGTCAGCGTGATCACGTCGCGCTGCGCGTGGCTGCCGCCGAAGCGCTGCGCGACGAGCCGCACCGGCTCGATCAGGTCCGCCGCCTCCGCGTAGCGCTCGCGGCCGAACGCCTCGATGGCCTGCGCGACCGGAATGCCCACGTCGCGGGTCATGGCTGCATTCGCGTCGGTGCCGGCGGCCGCCGATGCGAGGTTGGCGTGGAGCGCTTCGATGGCGGCCAGGCGTCGTGTCGCCACGAACGCGAACATCGCGTGCATGTCGTTGAAGGCGTAGAACCCGCGATCGGTCGCAAGGCGCGCCTCCCACTCGTCGGCGACGCGCGCGAAGCGATCGCCCACGTCCACGCCTTCGAGGCGCAACCGCCACAACAGCGCCGTGGCGTCCACGAGCGTGAGCGCGAGCTGTGCCGGGCCCGGGTGCACGTAGCGGTCGTGCAGGTCGAGCGCGTCGGCGTAACGCGCGGCATCCATGTGGAACAGGGCGAGATGCCACCAGTTGTGGAATGCGAAGGCGTTGTCGGGCGCCCAGTCGGACTCACGGCTCGTGAGCCAGGACGCCCCCTCGTCGATGCGACCCTGCATCTCCATCACGTGCGTCACGGCGTGGACGGCCCAGCCGTCGCGTGGCTCCATCTCGAGGGCGCGGCGGCCCGTGGCCTCTGCCTCCGCGTACTGGTTCATCTCCTCCAGGCCGAAGGCGTGCATGCCGAGGACGTAGCTGTATCCGGCCGTGGCGGCGTCCCAGTACGGCAGCACGCGCGAGACGCGATTGCGCAGGCTCACGGCGTCCCCGCGGTAGAAGTCCATGAGGTGGCCGGCCTGCAGCGCGACGGCGTCGCGCGGCGTGTCGACGAGCACGCGATCGAGCAGCACCGCGCCTCCATCCCAGTCACCGTCGACCAGGCGTTGCGCGGCGGCGATGAGCCCGCGCTCCCGCTCGGTCGCAGCCCGCTCCTCGCGCCGGGCGGCGGACAGCGCATCCACGACCATCGGCAGCATCGCCTTCTCGGCGGCGGTGAACACGGCGAGCGCCTTGAACACGTGGCCCGAGACGAAGCCCGGCGAATCGGCGAGCGCCGCATCGAGCGTGGCGACCGGATCGCCGACGTAGCTTTGGAACTGTCTTACCGCGACGTCGTACTGGTCGCGGGCAAAGGCGCTGGCGCCCGTGAGCGCCACGCCGCGTGCATCGTATTGCATGATCTTCCTCGTCTTTCCATGTCGTTGTTGCATCGGTGAATTCGCCACCCACGCCTGCTTAGGGCGTCGTGGCGCGACCCCTGTTGCCGGGCCAGTCCGCAGCATGCACGGGAAAACCCCAGGAGAAAACGGGATTGTGCGCCCGGCGGATGCGGAATTTTCGCGCCGGCGGGGACGGAAGCAGGTGGTTCGGCGGGTCGAGCGGTTTCCCCGCCCGCGCGGTGAAACGCGGCTAGAACACCGCCTCGAGGAGGCAGCCGAACTCGCGCGGAAAGTCCACCGACACCCGCGCGTGCACGGCGCCCTGCTGGTCGAAGAAACGCTGCGTGCCGCGCCGGGCGAATACGCCCTCGTGCCACACGTCGGGGTGGATGTAGAGGCCGCGCGCGCCGTCGAAGCGGAAGCACACGAAGGCTTCGGGCGTGATGTCGTCGCCCGGCAGCGCGAGCGGAACGTAGAACTCCGCGCGGTCGAGCGGAAAGAAGATCTGGCCGCCGTCGGGATGGTAGTTGCAGTGCCACAGCAGCATGTGCGCGGGATCGCGGCGATGCGCGGTGTCGGCCTGCGACGGCTCGCCGTGGTAGGCGAGCACGTAGTGCCCGCCCACGGCCTCGTTGCGGCCGTAGAGGATGTCGCCCTGCCACTCGCTCACGAACACGCCCTGCGTGGTGCCGCCCTCGTCGCCTGAGTCCTCGTCGACGGCACGCCATCCGCGGGCGGGCCAGCGCACGATCTCGACCCGCACGTCCTCGGGGTCGTCCACGAGGCGACCGTAACCTGCGAGGTTGTCGTCGGTGGCGTCCACCACGGGCATGCGCACGCGGCGCAGGCCGGCGGGAACCTCGGGATCGAGATAGTCGGGCGCAGGCATGCGCCTAGTGGCTCTCGCGCCCCACCTTCGCGCCCGACTTGCCCACGAGGAAGTCGAGGTCCACGCCCTGGTCGGCCTGCAGCACCGTGTCGCAATAGAGCTTGACCCAGCCGCGATCCGAATGCGGTGGCAACGGCTTCCATGCCTTCATGCGGCGTGCGAGCTCGGCATCGGATACGTGCAGGTGGATGCGCCGCTTCGCCACGTCGACTTCGACGATGTCGCCGTTCTTCACGAGCGCGAGCGGACCGCCCGCGGCAGCCTCGGGCGCCGTGTGCAGCACCACCGTGCCGTAGGCCGTGCCCGACATGCGCGCATCGGAAATGCGCACCATGTCGGTCACGCCCGACTTCAGTATCTTGGCCGGCAGCGCGAAATTGCCCACTTCCGGAAAGCCCGGATAACCCTTGGGTCCGCAGTTCTTGAGCACGAGCACGCAATCGGCATCGACGTCGAGCTTCGGATCGTCGATGCGCGCGTGCAGGTCGTCGACATCCTCGAACACCACGGCGCGCCCCTTGTGCTGCATGAGCTTCGGCGTGGCCGCCGATGGCTTGATCACACAACCGGACGGCGCGAGGTTGCCGCGCAGCACCGCAATGCCGCCCGAGGGCTTGAACGGCTTGGCGAGCGGCGTGATCACGGCCTCGTTGTAGTTGACGGCCTCCTTCACGTTGTCCCAGATCGTCTGGCCGTTGACGGTGAGCGCCTTCCTGTGCAGGAACTTGCCGATCTCCTTCAGGACCACCGGCAAGCCACCCGCGTAGTAGAAGTCCTCCATCAGGTACTGGCCCGACGGCATCAGGTTCACCAGGCACGGCATGTCGCGGCCGAGGCGATCCCAGTCGTCGAGCGAGAGGTCCACCCCCATGCGGCCGGCGATGGCGAGCAGATGCACCACCGCATTGGTCGAGCCGCCGATCGCGCCATTGGCCATGATCGCGTTCTCGAAGGCCTTCTTGGTGAGGATCTTCGACATGCGCAGGTCCTCGTGCACCATCTCCACGATGCGCCGTCCGGCCATGCGCGCGAGCACGCGGCGGCGCGAGTCGACGGCGGGAATCGCGGCGTTGGTGGGCAGCCCCATGCCGAGCGCCTCCACCATCGAGGCCATCGTCGAGGCGGTACCCATCGTCATGCAATGGCCGGCCGAGCGCGACATGCACGACTCCACCTCGACCATGTCGGCGGGCTTCATCTCGCCGGTCTTCAGCATCTCCGTGAACTTCCACACGTGCGTGCCGGAGCCGATGTCGGTGCCGCGGAACTTGCCGTTGAGCATCGGTCCGCCGGACACGCCGATGGTGGGCAGGTCGCAGGACGCCGCGCCCATCAGGAGCGCCGGCGTCGTCTTGTCGCAGCCCATGAGCAGCACCACGCCGTCGAAGGGATTGGCACGGATCGACTCCTCCACGTCCATCGCGGCCTGGTTGCGGAAGAGCATCGTGGTGGGACGCATCAGCGTCTCGCCGAGGCTCATCACCGGGAACTCGATCGGAAAGCCGCCGGCGTCGAGGATGCCGTCGCGCACGTGCTGGGCGAGCTCGCGGAAGTGCGCATTGCAGGGCGTGGCCTGCGACCAGGTGTTGCAGATGCCGATCACCGGACGGCCGTCGAACTGGTCGTTGGGAATGCCCTGGTTCTTCATCCAGGAGCGATGGACGATGGCGTCGCGATCGCCCAAGCCGAACCACTTGCGGGAACGGAGGTCGGGTTTTTTCTTCGTTGTCTTCTTGCTCATGGGGGCTGGCGTGGTGAGTGCGGGCGAGGGAATGGAGCGCCACCGCGCACAGCGAGGCCGGCGCGGTGGCGGCGAGAAAATCAGGCGGCGAGGCGGCTGCCGGTCTGCTGGTCGAACACGTGCACCTTGCCGGGCGTGACCGCGAGCCCGACGCGATCCCCGGGGTTCACATTGGGCCGCCCGTGCGTGACGAGCGTCAACTGCGCGTCACCCGCCTTGATCAGGAGCTCGGTTTCGGCACCCGTGGGCTCCACGACCACGATCTCACCCGGCACGGCCCCGGGCGCGGTCGCGCTGGTGAGCGACAGGTCGCCGGGACGCACACCGTAGGCCACGCTCTGTCCCTCGGTGCCGGGGCCTTCGAGGAGCGGCCATTCCACGCCACCGCCCACGTCCACGATCGCGCTGCCGTTGCTCCGGCGCACGGTGCCGTTGACCACGTTCATGGCCGGCGAGCCGATGAACTGCGCCACGAAGAGGTTGACGGGATGGTCGTAGAGGTCCAACGGACGGCCGATCTGCTCGATGCGGCCGTCGTGCATCACCACGATGCGGTCGGCCATCGTCATCGCCTCGACCTGGTCGTGGGTGACGTAGACGGTCGTGGTCTTCAGGCGCTGGTGGAGCGCCTTGATCTCGGCGCGCATCGCCACGCGGAGCTTCGCATCGAGGTTGGAAAGCGGCTCGTCGAAGAGGAACACCTTGGGATCGCGCACGATCGCGCGGCCCATCGCCACCCGCTGCCGCTGCCCGCCCGAGAGCTCGCGCGGATAGCGCTTGAGGTAGGGATCGAGGTTGAGGATCTTCGACGCATGCGCCACGCGCTCCTGCATCATCGCCGGATCGGCCTTGCGCAGCTTCAGGCTGAACGCCATGTTGTCGGCCACCGTCATGTGCGGGTAGAGCGCGTAGCTCTGGAAGACCATCGCGATGTCGCGATCCTTGGACTCGACGTCGTTGACCACCTTGCCGTCGATGGCGATGGTCCCGCCCGTGATCTCCTCGAGGCCGGCGAGCATCCGCAGCAGCGTGGACTTGCCGCAGCCCGACGGGCCCACGAGGACGACGAACTCGCCGTCGCTGATGTCGAAGGTGATGCCGTGCAGTACCTTGGTGGCGCCGAAGGCTTTCTCGATGCCATTGAAGGAAACGGTGGCCATGCGTTACTCCGGATTGCGGGTCTCGTTACGGTTTCGACAGCGAACAAAGCGTCGCACTACGACTTCACGGCCCCTGCCGTGAGCCCACCCACCATGTACCGCTTGAACGCATAGTAGATCGCGGCCGGCGGCAATGCATAGATCAGGCCGGTGGTCATCAAGAGCTCCCACGGCGAGTCGTCGGCCGCGAGGAAGTTGCCGAGTGCCACGCCGAGGGTGATGTCCCGGTCGTTGGACAGGAGCAGGAACGCGTACAGGTACTCGTTCCAGGCGAGCAGCAAGGCGTAGGTCCCGACCGCGACCAGCGACGGCATCATGAGCGGCAGGTACACGAGGCGGAAGAGCTGCAGCGGCGAGGCGCCGTCCATGCGCGCGGCTTCGTCGAGCTCGTAGGGCAGCTTGTCGGAGGCCTGCTTCAGCACCCAGATCGAATAGGGCGCGGCGATGGCCATCATCGCGAGGATGAGCGCCCATTGCGTGTTGAGGAGGCCGTACACGCCCATCGTCTTGTACATCGGCACGGCGAGAAACGCCGCGGGGATGAAGTAGGTGAGGAGCGCCAGGTTCATCACGAAGCGCCCGCCCTTGACGCGCAGGCGACTGATCGCGAAGGCCGCGCCCGTGGCCACGATCAGGGTCAGCGCGCCCACGGCCACCGCGATCAGCAGCGAATTCCACATCTGCAACCAGAAGTGCTCGAGATAGTGGTGCTGCTGGTTGAACACGATGCGGAAGTTCTGCAGCGTGGGGTGGTCGGGCCACAGGTGGCCGCCCATCGCCGTGTCCTTGGGGGAGATGGCGAAGAGGAAGAGGTGGTAGATCGGCAGCATCGTCCAGATCAGCACCGGAATGCCGATCAGCAGCAGCTTGGCCTCGGTGGAGACCTTGCGCCAGGTGATGCCGGTGCTCATCGGGCTTCTCCGCGGGCACCGGTCATTTGGACAGCCGCTTCATCATGAAGTAGATGAGCGGCAGGATCGCGGGCATCGCCACCACGATCGCGGCCATGGAGAGGTCCACCTGGTCCAAACGCAGGTAGCGGATGCCCAACGTGGCCAGCACGTGCGTGAGGTCGCCCGGCCCGCCGCCGGTGAGCAGATACACGCTGTTGAAATCGCCCAGCGTCCAGATCATCGACAGGATCGTGCACGTGAGATAGAGCGTGCGCATCGACGGCCAGGTGATGAAGCGGAACTTCTGCCAGCGCGTGGCGCCGTCCACCGAGGCCGCCTCGTAGTGCTCCTGCGGGATGGCGAGGCGCCCCGCGATCAGGATGAGGGTCCAGAAGGGCAGCGACTTCCACACGTGCACGAGCATGGCGACGCCGAGGGCCAGCGTCGGGTGGTTGAGCCAGTTGGGGCCGTCGGCGCCGGTGTACTTGAAGATCAGCGAATTGATGATCCCCCACTCCGGATTCAGCATGAAGCGGAACGACAGGATGGTGGGGATCGACGGCACCGCCCACGGCAGGATGAAGAGCAGCGACAGCCACTTGATCCAGGTGCGCGCGGTGATGAAGAAGCCGGACAGGAACAGCGCGATCATCATCTTGATGTTGATCGCGATGAGGAGGAACGCGAGGGTATTGAGGAGCGACCGTCCGAAGATCGGATCCTCGAAGAGCTTGCTGTAGCTCTCCGGATGGCGGGCGAGCCACAGGCCATAGCCCACCGGATACAGCACCAGCACCAGGAATACGACGATGTAGGGAACGAGGAGGATCAGCCCCCACTTCTGCCACGGCGACCACGGCCGCTTCGTGGCGGGCCCTTCGGGAAACGACTTGCCTTCGGGCAATGCGATCGAAGCCATGCGGGCGATCCCGATGTCCGTGGTGAAGCGACGCCGCATCCCCGCCGGCGAAGGCCGGGGATGCGGTGCCGTGTGCGTGCTGCCTAGCCTGCCACCTGCTTGATGCGGGCGATCATCTCATCGGTCGCCTTCTCGGGCGTCCAGCCGTCGTTGACGACGCGGCTCATCGCCTTGGCCCAGACGTTCTCGTTGTTGAGGATCGTGAACTTGTAGTTCTTCACGAATTCGAACGGAACGGTGCCGGCGGTGAACTGGTTGTACACGGCCCGGCGCGCGGGATCGGCCTGCCAGAACGCACTCTTCGTGCCCGACGTGGTCACCGGATACCAGCGGCCGAGCGAGCCTTCCACGTACGGCTGGAGGTTCTCGTCCTGCAGGAGGAACTGAACGAACTCCTTCGCGCGCTTCTTGTTCTTGGCACCCTCGAAGATCACGCCCGTCTTGACCGCGGCGCGATAGACGAACTTGCTGCCGTCGGGCTTGCTGGGGAAGCCGGCGGTGGCGATGAGCTCGTCGTAGTTCTTCTTCGCCTGCGCGCGCTGCTCGGCGGTGAGCGACGCGTTGTTGGCGTCGTCGAGCCACTTGGCCGCGATCGAGATCGTGGCATTGTGGGTCAGCAGGATCGTCTTGTTGTGGAAGGCGACGTTGTTGTCGGGGTCCTTCCAGCTCGTGGACGACGGGGGCGTGCAGCCGCGGGTGCGGATGCTGGTGTAATCGCGCACCGCATTGGCGAGCCCGGCCCTGACCTTCGGATCGTCGACCAGGAGCTTGCCGTTGTCGTCGACGAGCTTCACGTTGTACGCGTCCATGAACGTCAGGAACGAGTAGAACGAGTCGGACGAGTCGACCCCCATCGGCTGGCCGATCGCATACGTGCGCTTGCCGGTCTTGGTGCGATGCGCCGGCTGGACCTTGTCGCACCAGAAGTCCCAGTAGGCCTTCCAGGTGGTCGGGACGTCGGATTCCTTGAAGCCCGCCTCGCCCAGCATGTCCTTCCAGTACTGGATATGCATGGTCTGCTGCTTGAGCGGGAAGGCGTAGTAGGCCTTCTTCTTCGTCTTGTCGTTGTACAGGTACGTGGTCTCGATGGTGTTCTTGAGGAACTTGTCCTTCATCGGGACGATGATGTCGCTGATGTCCTCGAGCTTGCCGTCGTAGGCCCACTTGCCGGTGACCTGGAAGTCGTAGACGTCGGCGTAGGCCACGTCCGGCGGATTGCCGGCGTCGAGCGCCGCCACCGTCTTCGGGATCATGTCCTGCACGGGATACTGCGACAGCTCCACCTTCACGCCCGTCTTGGCCTCGTACTTCTTGATGGCCTCGAACAGCGCGTCGTCTTCCGACTTGTAGAACCCCTTGACCCACCAGACGGTGAGCTTCTCCTGCGCGGCCACGGGCATCGCGGCCGTGAGAATGCCGGCGGCGACGAGCGCCCCGGCCACTTTGGCGAACAACTTCATGCGGACTCCTCCTTGAGATGGGCTTCGCATCCGCGGCCATGACGATCCGGCCGTCTTCTCGACGCGAGGCGTGTTGCAGCCTACGGGCGAGCCCGCGCGGTGTCAATGCACCCCGCGCGGCGCGCACCCCTGTGCTGGCGCTACATCACGGCTCCCAGTTGCCAGGGCACGAACTCGCTCTGGCCGTAGCCGTGCATTTCACTCTTGCTCTTCGCACCCGACGCGGTCGCGAGCATGAGCTCGAACAGCCGCCGTCCCATTGCCTCGACACTCGAGTCGCCGTCGACGATCTCGCCGCAATTCAAGTCGATGTCCTCTTCCTGCCGCGTCCACAGCGTGGTGTTGGTGGACAGCTTGAGCGACGGCGACGGCGCGCAGCCGTAGGCCGAGCCACGGCCCGTGGTGAACACGATCATGTTGGCGCCGCCCGCGACCTGCCCCGTGGCCGACACGGGGTCGTAGCCCGGGGTGTCCATGTAGACGAAGCCCTTGGCCGTGACCGGCTCGGCATATTCGTAGACGTCGACGAGATTGGTGGTGCCGCCCTTGGCAACCGCCCCGAGCGACTTCTCGAGGATGGTGGTGAGCCCGCCCGCCTTGTTGCCCGGCGACGGGTTGTTGTTCATCTCGCCCTTCTCGCGCTCGGTGTAGCCCTCCCACCACTTGATGCGCGCGATGAGCTTGTCGCCGACCGCACGCGAGACGGCGCGGCGCGTGAGGAGGTGCTCCGCGCCGTAGATCTCGGGCGTTTCGGAGAGGATCGCCGTGCCGCCGTGGCGCACGAGGAGGTCGACCGCGGCACCGAGCGCCGGATTGGCCGTGATGCCGCTGTAGCCGTCGGAGCCGCCGCATTGCAGGCCCACGACCATGCTGGACGCCGATACGGTTTGCCGCTGCACGTCGTTCGCGTGCGGCAGCATCGCCTCGATGAGCTGCACGCCGTGCGCGATGGTCTTCGCGGTGCCACCCGTGTCCTGGATGCTGAAGGTCTGCAGGAGCGGGCCTTCCTGCAACTGTTCCGCGCCGAGCAGCGAGCTGATCTGGTTGGATTCGCAGCCGAGGCCGATCATGAGCACGCCGGCGAAATTCGCGTGCCGCGCATAGCCCCCGAGCGTGCGGCGGAGCACCTGCATGCCCTCCCCGTGCGTGTCCATCCCGCAGCCGGAGCCATGCGTGAGTGCCACCACCCCGTCGACATTGGGATACGCCGCGAGGCGCTCGCGCGTGAAGTGATCGGCGATGCCACGCGCCACCGTGGCGGAACAATTCACCGTGGACAGGATGCCCATGTAGTTGCGCGTGGCGACGCGACCACGATTGGGACCGTCCTGGCGCACGATGCCTTCGAACGTGGCGGCGGGCGTGATGTACTGCGTGGGCCTGGCATCGGCGCCGAAGGCGTAGTCGCGCTCGAAGTCGCCCATCGCGAGGTTGTTCAGGTGCACGTGCTCGCCCGGGGCGATGTCGCGGCTCGCGAAGCCGATGATCTGGTTGTAGCGGCGCACCGGCGCTCCGGCCTTGATCGCGCGCGTGGCCACCTTGTGGCCGGGCGGGACCAGGCCCGAGACCGTGATGTCCTCGTCGAGGAGCCGGGTGCCGCCCACGAGCTGCGCACGGGCGATGACGACATCGTCGGCGGGATGGAGGCGGATGACGAGCGAGCTTCGGGTCAGCATGATGTCCTCTAGGACGCGACGGTGTGGCGCGCGACGGTGTGGCGGGAAAGCGCATCGAGATCCCAGGCGATGCCGAGGCCAGGGGTGTCGGGCGGCACCGCATGGCCGTCCTCGATCGCCATGCGCGAGGTGGTCACGTCGTCCAGTTGCGGAATGTACTCCACCCACGCGCCGTTCGGCACCGCGGCCGCCAGCGACACGTGGATCTCCATCAGGAAATGGGGGCACACCGGCGCATTGAAAGCCTCCGCCAGGTGTGCCACCTTGAGCCAGGGCGTGATGCCGCCGATGCGGCCCACGTCGACCTGCACGACCGAGCAGGCGCGGCGTTCGAGGTACTCGCGGAAGTGCGACGGGTGGTAGAGCGATTCTCCCACCGCGATGGGCATCGTGGCCTTGGCGGCGAGCTCCGCGTGGCCCCCCAGGTCCTCGGCCGGCAGCGGCTCCTCGAGCCATCCCAGGTCGAGATCGCGATACGCGTAAGCGCGCCGGCACGCCTCGGCCACCGTGAACGCCTGGTTGGCGTCGACCATCAGCGCGAAGTCGTCGCCGGTGGCCTCGCGCACGGCGGACAGCCGGCGCACGTCCTCGGCGATGGACGGCTTGCCCACCTTGACCTTGGCGCCGCGGAATCCCTGCGCCCGGGCCGCCACCGACTCGTCGACGACCTGCTGCAGCGGATGATGCAGCCAGCCGCCTTCGGTGGTGTACACCGGCACGCGGCGCTGCGCGCCCCCGGCTACCTTCCACAGCGGCAATCCGGCGCGCAGGCAGCGCAGGTCCCACAATGCCGTGTCGATGGCGGCGAGCGCGATGCTCGTGATCGCGCCCACCGCCGTGGCGTGCGTGGCAAAGAAGAGATCCTTCCAGATCGCCTCGATCTCGTTGCTGTCGCGGCCGATCAGGCGCGGCGCCAGGTGATCGCGCAGCAGCGCCAGCACCGACGACCCGCCGGTGCCGATCGTGTACGAGTAGCCCGTGCCCACCGCGCCGTCGCTGCAGAAGAGCCGCACCATGGGCGTCTCCTGCGTGACGAACGACTGGATGGCATCCGTGCGCGCGACCTTGGGCGGCAGGTCGACCTGCAGGAGCTCGATGCGATCGATCTTCGCCATCCTCCTCGTCCTAGCGATAAAGGAGCGTGGGCAGCCACAGCGAGATGATCGGCACGTACGTGAGCAGGGCCAGGCTCAGGAGCAGCGGCACGAGCCAGGGCAGGATCGCCATCGTGGTCCGCTCGAGCGACATCCCGGCGATTCTTGCCAGCACGAACAGCACGATCCCCATCGGTGGATGCAACAGCCCGATCATCAGGTTCAGCACGACGATGAGCCCGAAGTGCACCGGATCGATGCCGAGCTCCGTGACCACCGGCATCAGCACCGGTATCGCGATCAGGATCGCCGCGGTCGGCTCGAGGAAGCAGCCGATGAACAGCAGGAGCAGGTTGACCAGCAGCAGGAACACCCACGGCGTGTGCGTGAACGACAACGTCCAGGCAGTGACCGCGTCGGTGACACGCGTGGCGGTCAGGAGCCACCCGAAGATCGACGCCGCCGCGACGATGAACAGCACCACCGCCGTCGTCTCGACCGTCTCCATCGACACCTTGATCAGCATCCGGAACGACAGCGTGCGGTACCAGACGAGGCCCAGGAACAGCGCCCAGATGGACGCGGCGACCGCGCCCTCGGTCGGCGTGAAGATCCCGGTCGTCATGCCGCCGATCAGGAGGACCGGCGTGATGATCGGCAGCACCGCCTCGAACTTCCATTTCCAGTCGGCGGCGAACAGACCGACCATCGCGACGGCCACCGCGACCGCGGGGTTGAGGCCGGCCTTGACGAGAATCCAGATCGAGAACGGCCAGGCGATCACGACGAGAAGCTCGATGCCGGCCCTGGCGACGCGCGGCCACTCGAACTTGATGTCACCGCCCCACTTGTTCTTGTGCGCGAAATAGGCGACCGTGATCATCATCATCGCCGTCAGCACGAGGCCCGGCAGGATGCCGGCGAGGAAGAGCTGGCCGATCGAGACGTTGGCCACCATGCCGTAGATCACGAACGGCAGCGACGGCGGGATGATCGGGCCCAGCGTCGCCGACGCCGCGGTCACCCCCACCGCGAACTCCTTGCTGTAGCCATGGTCGCGCATCGCCTTGATCTCGATCGTCCCCAGGCCGGCCGCGTCCGCGATCGCGGTCCCCGACATGCCGGCGAAGATCACCGATCCGATGATGTTGACGTGGCCCAGGCCGCCCTTCATCCAGCCCACGAGCGCCAGTGCGAAGTTGTAGATCCGGTTGGTGATGCCGGCGTTGTTCATCAGGTTGCCGGCGAGGATGAAGAACGGCACCGCGAGCAGCGGGAAGCTGTCGATGCCGCTGATCATCCGGTGCACCACGACCATCGGCGGCGTGTTGCCGGTCCACCAGATGTAGACGAGCGCCGAGCCCGCCATCGCGATGGCAACCGGGATCCCGGTCACCATGAGCGCGAGGAACGACGTGAGGAGCGTGCCCATTATCGCGAGCCTCCGGGGATCGTGCGGTGCCGTCGGCTCACTGGATGGTCTCCTCGATCAGCATTTCGGGCTTCTCCAGCACCGACCAGCCGCGCTTCCAGTTCTCGATCGCAACCTGCGCCGAGCGGAACGTCGCGGCGGCGAAGCCGATCGCGCAGAACGCGAACACGATGTTCATCGGCAGCTCGATGATCGTCATCTTCATGTAGGTCATCCGCGTCATCATCTGGATCGTGAGCACGACGGCGATGCCGAAGAACGCGATGCGCAGGACGTCGATCACCGTGGACAGCACGCGCCCGACCGGCGCCGGCAGCAGCCGGTACATGAAGTCGACGTGGATGTGGCGCGTGCGCCGCGTCGCGGCCGCGATGCCGATGAACACGGTGGCGATCAGCAGGTAGCGCGAGACCTCCTCGGTCCAGGCAGCCGAGTCGTTGAGCGCGTACCGGGTGAAGAACTGGTAGAACACGCACAGGCCGAGCAGCCAGAAGATCCCGAGCGACACCCAGTCCTCGACCACGTAGTGGCCGAGCTCGATGGGCGCATCGGTGGCATGGAAATGGCCTTCCTCGTCGAGCACCGCGCCCTCGCGCGGCGGTGCGGCCCGGATTTCGTCGGTCATGGCTTGTCCTCCCTCGCGCGCGCCACGCGGGGAGAGGCCTCGGCCTCCCCCCGCGGGCATAACGACATGTCGCTGGATCCCCGCCTGCGCGGGGATGGCCTTCCGCGATCGCGGAAGGTCACTGGATCGCGACGATCTTCTTGTAGTCCGCCGTCGTGAAGCCCAGCGCCTCGGGCGAGAACGCCTTGGTCACCGTGTCGACGAAGCTCTGGCGGTTCACCGTGACGACCTGCAGGCCCTTCTTCTTGAACTCGTCGGCCAGCTCCGCCTCACGCTTCTTGATCTGCGCGGTCGCGCGCGCGGCGGCCTCGCGCGTGACGTCGGTGAAGATCTGCTTCTCCTGGTCGGTGAGCTTGTTCCAGACGTGCGGCGCGACCTGCGTCACGAGGCCGTCGACGATGTGCCCCGTCAGCATGATCGCCTTCTGCACCTCGTAGAACTTCTTCGCCTCGATCGTCGTGAGCGGGTTCTCCTGCGCGTCGACCGTGCCCGTCTGCAGCGCCAGGTAGACCTCGGCGAACGCGATCGGCGTGGGGTTAGCGCCGCAAGCCTTGGGGGTGGCCATGTACGTCGGCACGTCCGGCACGCGGATCTTGATGCCCTTCATGCCGGCGCAGTCGGTGAACGCCTTCTGCGCGGTCACGTGGCGGGCGCCGTAGTACGTGTAGGCGGTCATCTGGATACCCGTCTTCGCCCGGAACTCGTTCGCCATCTCGGCGAAGACCGGGCTCTTCGAGTAGGCGATGAGGTGGTCCGCGTCGCGGAAGATGAACGGGTAGTAGGCGATCCCCAGCCGCGGGTAGCTGCGCGCGGCGAACGACGGGCCGCTGATGATCATGTCGACGGTGCCGAGCAGCATCCCCTGGTTGATGTCCGTCTCCTTGCCGAGCGAGGACGCGGGGAACACCTCGATGTCGTACTTGCCGTTCGTGCGCTTCTTGATCTCGCTGGCCGCCCACACCGACTCGGTGTGGTAGGGCTCGCTGGTTTCGTACACGTGCGCCCACTTCAACTTCTGCTGCGCGAGCGCGGGCGTGGCGCCGAAGACCACCACGGTGACGGCCGCAAGGGCCACCTTGTGCATGAATTGCATGGTGTTTCCTCCTGGGTTCGTGCGCGCTTGGTCGCGCGCGTCGTCTGCTTCTCTAGCGGAAGTTGCCGGTCGTCAGTGCCGCGTGCCGCCGTCCGCCGGCGCGATCACCTGGACCTTGGTGCTCCTGTTCTTGTCGGCCGCCGCCGCGAACGCGGCCACGGCATCCTCCAGCGGGTATTGCCCGGACAGCAGCGGACGCACGTCCACCCGCCGCGAGGCCAGGTAATCCACCGCCCAGTCGAACTCGATCCCCCAGCGGAATGCGCCGCGCAGGTCGAGCTCTTTCGCCATGATCTCGTTCACGACGAAGGGCAGCGGCTCGTGGGGGAGCGTGCCCACCTGCACGATCACGCCGCCGCGCTTCGTGGCGGCCACGCAGGTCTTCAGTGCATTGAAGTTGCCGGAGACCTCGTAGGCCACATCGAACTGCGGCTCCTTCAGCGCCTCCGCTTCGCGATCGGCGCGCAGCGTGACGTCGGCGCCCACGACCTTCGCCTGCGACAGCGGCCGATCGAGCACGTCGGTGACGGTGATCCTGCGCGCCCCCGCCAGCCGCGCGGCCAGCACGGTGACGCAGCCGATCGTCCCGGCACCGGTGATGAGCACCGACTTGCCGAGGAGGTCGCCGCCGCGATTGACGCCGTGCAGGCCCACCGCCAGCGGCTCCGCGAATGCAAGCTCGCCGAGGGAGATGTCGCCGTGCACGGGATAGCACTGGCGCTCGCCCATCACGAAGTATTCCTGGAACATGCCCTGCACGTGCGGGAAGCGCGAGGCGCTGCCCAGGAAGCGCATCTGCGAGCACAGCTGCTCGCGGCCCTCGCGGCAGTAGTCGCAGCGGCCGCAGGCATGCGACGGCGATACCGCCACCTTGTCGCCGACCTTCACGCGGGTGACGCCGTCACCCACCCCGGCCACCACCGCCGACGCCTCGTGCCCCGGGATGAGCGGCTCGCGCACGATGAAATTGCCGTTGCGGCCCTCGAAGTAGTAGTGCAGGTCCGACCCGCAGATGCCGGCGGCACCGAGGCGCAGCAGCACTTCACCGGGCCCCGCCTGCGGCACGGCCACGGGCTCGATGCGCAGGTCCTCCTTGGCGTGGATGCGACAGGCCAGCATGATCTTCTCCTCTCCTTCTGCTCTCGTTTCGTTCCTGCGCCTACTGCAGGTTATCCCAGCCGGCGCTGAAGCGCTTGTATGCCTGGTTCAGGTGCCGCTGCATCGCGGCGCGGGCGCCGCGAACGTCACGCGCCACGATCGCCTTCACCACCACTTCGTGCTCGTCGGCCGCCGAGCGCAGCAATGCCGGCGAATCGTAGTGATCCTCGAGCGTCTTGTAGAGCTCGCCCGCCCGCTGCTGCCACAGCAATTCCACGACCGCCACCAGCGCGCCGTTGCCGGTGGCCTCGGCGATGCGCAGATGGAAGAGCCGGTCACCGCCCAGGGGCTGGCGCTCGCCTTCGTCGATCTCGCGCCGCATCTGCACCAGCGCATCGGCCAGCGCCTCGAGGTGCTCCTTCCTCGCCGACTTCGCCGCAAGTGCCGCGCATTCGGACTCGATCATGTAGCGCGCCCGCAGGAGCTCGAAAGGTCCGACCTCCGCGTCGTACGCCGGCGGTGCCGCACTGCGCTCCACCGGCTGCTGCACATAGATGCCGGAGCCGATGCGCACCTCGACCAGCCCTTCCACCTCCAGCGCGATCAGCGCTTCGCGGATGGACGGCCGCGACACGCCGAGCTGCTTGGCCAGGTCACGCTCGGGCGGCAACCGCGCCCCCGACGGGAACTCGCCGCTGCCGATGAGCGTGCGGATCTGGTCGGCGATCTGGCGGTACAGCCGCCTGGGCTCGATGCTGTGGAACGGCATGCCGGATGGGGCGCACTTGGCCGCGGAACGGCGCAATCGTTGAAGTCGGCAAAGGCTAACCCGGGCTCTCGCAATTGGTCAAGTGGTATGACCAATTTCGCAACGTCCGGATTCACGCCGGCTGCGGGTGCTCCTTCACCCGGCTCACGAGCTGCGTGGGATTGACGAACCGCAAGGCGATCAGCAGCCATACCAGCGTCACCGCCATGTACACCATCGCCATGGCGTCCACCGACTGCGGCGCGCGCACGCCGGCGGCGAACACGGCGTAGTACAGGGCCACCACCAGCGTCTGGGAATCGGAGCCCGCGGTGAGGAAGGTGAGCTCGAAGAGCGCGATCGTGCGCACCAGCACGAGCAGCGATGCGGCGAGGATGCCGGGCGCCAGCAAGGGCATGAGCACATGCCAGAACATCCGCGCCGTGCTCGCTCCGAAGACGCGCGCGGCCGACTCGAGGTTCACGTCGATCTGCTCCACGAAAGGCGTCATGACCAGGATCACGAACGGCGCCGCCGGGATGAGGTTGGCCAGGATCACGCCCCAGATCGTGCCGGCCAGGTGCGCCTGGTAGAGCACGGTGGCCAGCGGAATGCCGTAGGTGATCGGCGGCACCATGAGCGGCAGCAGGAAGAGCAGCAGCAGGGCGCGCTTGCCGGGGAAATCCCGGCGCGCGAGCGCATAGGCGGCGGGAACGCCGATCAGGAGCGACAGGAACACCACCGCCAGCACGACCTCCACCGTGACCCACAGCACGCTGCCGAGCTGGAACTCCTTCCACGCGGCGGTGTACCAGCTCACCGTGTAGCCCTCGGGCAGCCACGTGCCGAGCCAGCGGCGGGCGAACGAGCTCGTGGCCACCGCGGCGATCATGAGACCGATGTTGACGACGAAGAGCGTCATGAGGCCCAGCAGCACGCCGCCCCACGCGCGTTGCACCCAGTCCACGCGCGCGCTCACCGGGCTACCCTCCGCGCTACGCGCTGCGGGGCTGATTCGCACTCGGGGCGGCCCTTCGTGCTCATCCCTTGCCTCCGCTCACCGGCCCGCGATAGAAAACGTTGCGCAGGCCGAGCACGGCCGCCACGATCAGCAATTGCACGAAGCCCATGATCATCGCGATCGCCGACGCGAGCGAGTAGTCGTATTGCTCGAACGCGGCCTCGTAGGCGGCGATCGAGATCACCCGCGTGGGCCCCGCGGGCGAGCCCAGCAGCACGGCGGAGGGGAACACCGAGAACGCCTGCACGAAGGCCAGGCAGAAGCACATCGCGAGGCCGGGCGCGATGAGCGGGAGGTAGATGTGGCGGAACTGCGCCTTCGCATCGGCGCCGAGGGTCGCGGCCGCGCGGGAGAGCACCGGGTCGATCCCCGTGAGGTAGGAGAGGATCAGCAGGAACGCGAACGGAAAGCCCGAGATCACGAGCGAGATCAGCACGCCCCAGTAGTTGTGCGTGAGGCGGATGGGGCCGTCGTAGAGGTGCGTGAACTGCAGGAACTGCGACAGCCAGCCCTTGGGGCCGAAGTAGATCAGCATGCCCTCGGCGATGAGCACCGTGCCGAGCGTGATGGGCACCACGAGGATCGTCGTGATCGCCCGCTGGTAGCGCGACTTGTGACGCATGCGATAGGCGATCGGCAGCGCGAGCAGCACGTTGACGAGCGTCGCGGGCAGCGCGAGCTTCAGCGTGATCCAGATCGTGGGATAGAGGTTGTCGGTGGTGAAGAAGTGGTGGTAGTTGGCGAGCCAGCCGCCTTCCCTGGGCTCGAACGAGAGCACGAGGCCATAGAGGAACGGGTAGACGAAGAGCAGCAGCATGAAGGCCGCGGCCGGCAGCACCAGCAGCGCCGTGCGATCGAAGGCCGGGCGGGCGAGCGCGCTCGTCACGATGCATCCGGCCGGTAGGCGAGCACGCGGTCCGGCGGAACGCGCAGGTGCACCGCGTCGCCGTGGCGGATGGAGACGGGTCCGCGCACGTGCAGCAGCATGCCGGAGGCGGTCGTCACGTCGAGCAGGGCGTCGCGGCCGCAATACTCGACGTTGTCCACGCGGCCGGCGAAGGTGTTCTCGCCGGGGGCATCGGTGACGACGATCTCCTCGGGGCGGATGGCGACCATGGCGCGGGCGCCGTCGAGCGGCTGCTTGCGCACGCCTTCCAGCGCGATGTCCGGCCCGCGCAGCGTCACGCGATCGCCGTCCTGCCCCGCGATCGCGAGCTCGAGGACGTTGCGATAGCCCATGAAGCGCGCGACGTGCAGGTTCGCGGGCTGCCCGTAGATCTCGGGCGGGGCCGCGATCTGCTGCACCACGCCGTCCTTCATCACCACGATGCGGTCGGCGAGCGACAGCGCCTCGTCCTGGTCGTGCGTGACGTAGATCGTGGCGCGGCCGAGCTCGCGGTGGATGCGGCGGATCTCGGCGCGCGTCTCGATGCGGAGCTTGGCGTCGAGGTTCGACAGCGGCTCGTCCATGAGGATGAGCGGCGGCTCGATCACGATGGCGCGGGCGATCGCCACGCGCTGCTGCTGGCCGCCGGACAGTTGCCCGGGCAGCTTGTGCGCCTGTCCCGCGAGCTGCACGAGGGCCAACGCCTTTTCCACGCGCGGGGCGATCTCGCTCGCCGGCACGCCGCGCATGCGCAGGCCGAAGCCCACGTTGCGCTCGACGCTCATGTGCGGAAAGAGCGCGTAGTTCTGGAACACCATGCCGAAGCCGCGCCGCTCGGGCGGCAGGGTATCGATGCGCAGGTCGTCGAGCCAGATGCTGCCGCCCGACAGGCCGAGCAGCCCGGCGATGCAATTGAGCGCCGTGGACTTGCCGCAGCCGGAGGGCCCCAGCAAGGCGATGAACTCGCCCCGGCGAACGTCGAGCGTGAGCTCGTCCAGCGCATTGAACGCCTTGCCGCCGGAGCCGGCGAAGCGGCGCGTGACGCGGTCGAGCTTGAGCTCGGAGAAATCGTGTTTCATGCGTGAGGATCGGGAGGAACGTGGAAGGATGCGTCACGAGGCTCCCGTGACGCATCCCGGAGAAGACGCGGCCGCAGCGGCGGCCGCGGCCTGCTCACTTCGTCTTCTGCGCGCCCACCTGCTGGTCCCACAGCCGGAAGGCATCGACCTGCGCCTTGGCTTCCAGCGACTGCGTGTGCGGGAATTCGGCGATCCACTTCTCGTACTCGGGACGGCCGAACTCCTTCAGCGCGTCCTGGCTCTCCTTGGGCGCCATCGACAGCGACACGTTCTTGACCGCCGGACCCGGGTAGAAGTAGCCCTTGTCGTAGGTGTAGGCCTGCGCCTCGGGCGTCAGCATGAAGGCCATCACGTCGAGGATCACGGCGAGCTTCGCCGCCGGCACGCCCTTGGGGACGACCATGTAGTGCGCGTCGTTGACCCACGTCATGCCCTTGAGCGGCGTGACCTTGTACTCCTTGGGCACGATGCCGAGCACGCGCGGATTGATGTCCCAGCCCGTCATCGTGACGGTGATGTCACGCGTGCCCTCGCCCAGCTCCTTCATCACCGCGCCGGTCCCCGTGGGGTAGTACTCGATGCAGGAATTGAGCTCCTTCAGGTACGCCCACGTCTTTTCCCAGCCGTTGACCGGATCCTTGGGATTCTTGTCGCCCAGGATGTAGGGCAGGCCCATGATGAACGTGCGCCCCGGCCCCGAGTTCGCGGGCCGCGCGTAGATGAGCTTGTTGGGATTGGCCTTGCACCACGCGAGGAGCTCCTGCGGGGTGGTGGGGACCTGCTTCACCTTGGCGGGGTTGTACTCCAGGAGCGGGCCCGCCGGCATGAACGTGACGGCGATGCCCTGGTTCTGGGCCAGCTTCTGCATCTCTGCCGCGGGCGCCTGGTAGTTCGCCGTGAGGTTGGGGAACTTGGCTGCGTGGGCCGGCAGGATCGGCACGAGCAGGCCCTGCTCGATGCCGGCGGCGAGGAAGTCGGTGCCGGTGAGCACGATGTCGATATCGCTGCGCCCCGCGCCCTGCATGGCCTTGAGCTTGCCCGGCAACTCGGGCGACGGTGCCTTGGTGAAGTTGAACTTCGCGACCTTGCCGGGATTCTTCTTCGCGTAGAGCTCGAAGGCGTCCTGCGTGAGCGCGAGATTGCCGGCGACATCGACCACGTTGATCGTGACCGGCGACTGCGCCGCCACCGGCCCTGCTGCCAATCCGAATGCCGCGGCACCGGCCACGAGCGCCGCGAGCGCCCGCCGGCGTGGCGACGGGATGCGAAACGTCGAAGACATGACTTCCTCCTGTAGGGGTCTTTTCGGCGCCGAATCCGGCACCGGCACTTGTATGCTAGCATACAAGTCAACACGATATGTCCACTCCCCGACCCTCCTCCGCTCCTCCGGCGTTCCCCGACATGCCCGCCCAGCAGGCACCGCGTCGGGGCGCGTCGGCCGGCGTCTACACCTGGCTGCGCGGCGAGATCCTGGCGGGCCGCATGCGTCCGGGCCATGCCCTGTCGGAAAGCGAGGTGGCGCAGCGGCTCGGGGTCAGCCGGACGCCGGTGCGCGAGGCCATCGTAGCGCTCGAGGGCGAGGGCCTGCTGGCGGTGCGGCCCCAGGTCGGCACCACCGTGGCGCCGATCGACGTCGATGCCGTGGCCGATGGCCAGTTCGTGCGCGAGGCCGTGGAGTGCCGCACCGTGGCGCTCGCCGCCGCCCGCGTGCGCCCCGCGCATGCCCGCGAGCTCAAGGGACTGCTCGACCGGCAGGCGCGCGTTGCCGCCCGCGGCGACCACGCCGCCTTCGTGCCGCTCGACGACGCCCTGCACCGCCGCCTGTGCGAGATCGCCGGACGTCCCGGCGTGTGGCACGCGGTGGAGAACATGAAGGCGCAGCTCGATCGCGTGCGCTTCCTGTCGCTCGAGGATCCGGCGTGGCTCGAGACGATCTATCGCGAGCATGAGACCATCGTCGAGCGCGTGCTCGCGGGCGACGGCGACGGCGCCTCGCGCGCGATGTCGGCGCACCTGCACGGCGTGTTCGAGTCGATCGCCACCATCGCGCGCACCAGTCCGGAATTCTTTCGACACCCGGTCGACCCCGCGTCGGCCTGACCGCCATGTCCGCCACCACCATCGCCGCCATCCGTGCCACGCCCGTCACGGTCCCCCTCGAGGCGCCGCTCCTGCACAGCAACGGCGCGCACTGGGGACGCTTCGTGCGCACGGTCGTGGAAGTGGAGACGGCCGACGGCCACGTGGGCCTGGGCGAGATGGGCGGCGGCGGCGAAGATGCGACGCGCGCCTTCGCCGGCCTGCAGCAATACCTGCGCGGCCACGACGTCTTCGCGCTCGAGAAGATGCGCTTCGCGATCTGCAATCCCACCGCGAGCCTGTACAACAACCGTACGCAGCTCCACGCCGCGCTCGAGTTCGCCTGCCTCGACATCATGGGCCAGAAGCTCGGCGTGCCGGTGCACGCGCTCCTGGGCGGCAAGGTGCGCGATGCGGTGGACTTCGCGAGCTATCTCTTCTTCCGCTACCCCGATCCCGACACGGGCGAGGGCGAGGTGCGCACGGCGGAGCAGCTCGTGGCCAACGCCGCCGAGTTGAAAGCGAAGCACGGCTTCACCTCGCACAAGCTGAAGGGCGGCGTGTATCCGCCCATGCACGAGCTCGCCTGCTACCAGGCGCTGGCCGCCTCGCTGCCCGGCGAGCGCTTCCGCTACGACCCCAATTCCGCGCTCTCGCTGGCCGATGCCATCGCCTTCGGCAAGGGCATCCTCGACCTGCGCAACGACTACTTCGAGGATCCGGTGTGGGGCATGTCGCAGATGAAGCGGCTGAAGGACTTCGTGCCGCTGCCTCTGGCCACCAACAGCGTGGTCGTCAATTTCGAGCAGCTCGCCGAGAACGTGCGCAACGGGTCGGTGGACGTGATCCTCCTCGACACCACGTTCTGGGGCGGCATCCGCCCCTGCATCAAGGCGGCGGGCGTCTGCGAGACGATGGGCTTGGGCGTCGCCGTGCACAGCTCCGGCGAGCTCGGCATCCAGTTGGCCTCGATGCTGCACATGGGTGCGGTCGTGCCCAACCTGGGCTACGCCGCCGATGCGCACTATCACCACCTGGTCGACGACGTGATCGTGGGCGGACCGATGCGCTACGAGCGCGGCGCGATCCGTGTCCCCGATGCACCGGGCCTGGGCGTCACGCTCGACCGCGACAAGCTCGCGCGCTACCACGAGCTCTTCCGCGAGCTCGGCGGCTATCCCTACGATCGCGATCCCGGCCGTCCCGGCTGGTACCCCCTCATACCCAACGATCGGTGGGCCGACCCCGACACCTCGTTGCGGCCTGCGCTAAGATAGAAAAAGAACGGGCCCCGCCACCGGGCGCCCGCGCCGCACACGCTGCGGCCATTCCCGGAGGAAAGCGAAGATGGCAGGACGACTCGCCGGCAAGACGGCGCTGGTCACGGCCGCCGGCCAGGGCATGGGGCGCGCCTGCGCCGTGCAGATGGCCGCCGAGGGCGCCACGGTGTACGCCACCGACGTGAAGCCCGAGCTGCTCGCCGACCTGGAAGGCGTGGCGAACATCATCACGCGCAAGCTCGACGTGATGGACGACATCGCCGTGCGGCAAGCGCTGGAGGAGCTTCCGGCGCTGGACGTGCTCTTCAACTGCGCGGGCTACGTCCACCACGGCAGCATCCTCGAATGCACGCCCAAGGACTGGGACTTCAGCATGGGCCTCAACGTGCGCTCGATGTACGTCACGATCCAGGCGGCGTTGCCCAAGATGCTCGACAAGCACCAGAAGAGCGGCACCTGGGCGTCGATCATCAACATGGCATCGGTCGCGGGCTCGATCCGCGGCTTGCCCAACCGCTTCATCTACGGCACGACCAAGGCCGCGGTGATCGGGCTCACCAAGTCGGTGGCGGCGGACTTCGTGCAGAAGGGCGTGCGCTGCAATGCGATCGCGCCGGGCACGGTGGACACGCCCTCGCTGGGCGACCGCATCAATGCCTTCGCCGATCCCGCCGAGGCGCGCAAGATGTTCATCGCGCGCCAGCCGATGGGGCGGCTGGCCAAGGCGGAGGAGATCGCACCGGTGGTGCTGTATCTCGCCTCCGACGAATCCGCATTCGCGACGGGGCAGGTATTCTCCGTCGATGGTGGCATGACGATCTGACCGAAACCCGACACAACCCACAGGAGACACGATGAAGCTCGTACGTTACGGACCCGCCGGCAAGGAAAAGCCGGGCCTGATCGATGCCGATGGCAAGCTGCGCGACCTGTCGAGGAAGGTCAAGGACATCGACGGCACCTCGCTGGCGCCCGCGGTGCTGTCGATGCTCGCCAAGCTCGACACCAAGAAGCTGCCGCTCGTGAAGGGCAAGCAGCGCCTGGGCTCCTGCGTGGCCAAGCCGTCGCAGTTCGTGGCGATCGGGTTGAACTTCGTCGACCACGCCAAGGAATCGGGCGCGCCGATTCCCGAGCATCCCGTGGTCTTCTTCAAATCGCCGGGATGCATGGTGGGCCCGAACGACAACGTGATGGTGCCGAAGAACTCCACGCAGCTCGACTGGGAGGTCGAGCTCGGCATCGTGATCGGCCGCAAGGCGAGCTACGTCGACAAGAAGGATGCGTTGAAGTACGTCGCCGGCTATTGCGTGATCAACGACGTCTCCGAGCGCGAGTTCCAGCTGAAGAAGAGCGCCACGCAGTGGAGCAAGGGCAAGGGCTGCGACACCTTCGGTCCCACCGGTCCGTGGATGGTGACCAAGGACGAGATCAAGGACGTGCAGAATCTCGGCATGTGGCTCGACGTGAACGGCGAGCGCCGCCAGACGGGCAACACGAAGACGATGATCTTCGGCGTGGCCGACGTCGTCTCCGACGTGTCGCAATACATGACGCTGCTGCCCGGCGATGTGATCACCACCGGCACGCCGCCCGGCGTGGCGCTCGGCATGAAGCCGCCCAAGTGGCTCGAGGCCGGCGACGTGATGACCGTGGGCATCGACGGCCTGGGCGAGCAGCGCCAGAAGGTCGTGCCCTTCAAGGGGAAGAAGTAGCGGTCCCTCCGCTTCGGCCCGAGCGGCCGAAGAGCAGCAAGCCGCACGCGCCGAGGGCGGCCAGCACCGCCCCGGCGCGCAGCACGGTGTCGATCGCCGCCGGATCGCGTCCCGCGGCTTGCGGCGATCCGGCCAGGAGCTCGAGCATCGCCGCGGCGATCGCCACCCCCACGGCACCGAGCAGCACCAGCGACGTCAGCGTCACGCCGGAGGCGATGCCCGCCTCGGTGGGCGCGACCACGGCCTGCGTGGCCACGTTGGCGAGCGCCCAGCCGAGGCCGAGGCCGACACCGGTCACGAGAAAGAGCGGCGTGTACAGCGCGAGCGATGTGACGCTCGTGAGGCCCACGATCCCGGCGGCGCTGATGAACATGCCCACCGCCATCAGGCGATCGGCGGGGAATTTTTCCGCGAGACGTCCCGAGAAGTAGCTGGCCGAGCCCGCACCCGCCGAAAGCGCGAGGAACACGAGGCCGCACTCGAACGGCGACAGCCCGCGCGCCTGCTGCAGGTACAGCGCCGAGAACACGGCGACGAAGCAGAAGACGACATTCGACAGCGACCCCGCCACGACCACGGCATCGAAGGCCCGGTTGCGGAAGAGCGCGAGCGGCACCAGTGGCGCCGGCGCGCGCGATTCGATGCGCACGAAGAGCGCCAGGAGCGCCACGCCCAGCGCGAAGGTGCCGAGCGTTGCCGGCGATGTCCATCCCCATGCCGCACCGCGGTCGAAGGTGAGGCTGATGCACACGAGGCCTGCCGTCACCGCCAGCATGCCGGGGATGTCCAGGCGCGGATCCACCGTTTCGTCGCGCGTCTCCTTCACGTAGCGCAGGAAGATCACGATCGCGACGATGCAGAACGGCACGTTGATGAAGAAGACGCCGCGCCAGTTCAGGTACTCCGAGAACGTGCCGCCCACGAAGGGGCCGAGCGCCGTACCGATCGCGGCGAAGCCCAGCACCACGCCGATGGCCCGCGCCTGCCGGGGCCCGCTGAACGTGCTCGACACCACGGCGACCGACACCGGGAAGATGAGCGCGGCCCCCACCCCGTGCACGACGCGCGCGACGATGAGAAAGACCTCGTCGGGCGCCAAGCCGCACACCACCGAGATCACGCCGAAGACGACGAGGCCCGTCACGATGATCCGCCGCCGGCCATAGATGTCGGCCAGGCGCCCCGCGGTGACCATGAGCGCGCCGATGGCGAGCATGTAGCCGCTCACCACCCACTGCAGGTCGGTGGCGGCCACGTGGAAGTGCGCCGCGATGGCCGGGATCGCGAGGTTGAGCGCGAACCAGTCCATCTGCACGATCAGCATCGAGATCGCGCAGCCGGCGATGATGAACTTCTCGTCGCGGGTGAAGGCGACGTCGGTGGCGACCGGCAGCGGCGGGTCGCGGGTCATGCGGGAGGCCGGACGCCGCCCTCGGAGCATCCCCACGCCACGCGCGGCCCGACCGCCGGGTCCGTCACCCTGCGCGGTCCGGACGCCCCGCGCGTCACAGCACGCCGCGCCGCGCGAGGCTTTGCATCAGCGCCACGCTGCCGTAGGTCCACGGCGCGATCCGGTCCGACGTGTTCACACGATTGACGAGCGTGCCAAGCCCGGGCGTCGACACGCTCACGACATCGCCGACCACGTGCGTGAAGCCCTGTCCCGGCCCATGCCGGTCCTTGGTCGGCGCGAACATCGTGCCGAGGAAGAGCACGAACCCGTCCGGGTACTGGTGATTGGGTCCGATGGCCTGGCCCACGAGGTCGAGCGGATCGCGGCTGATCATCGAGATCGCCGAGGAGCCGTCGAGCACGAAGCCGTCGGGGCCCTCGACGCGCATGTCGAGGTCGCAGCGGCGCACGTCGTCGATCGTGTAGTGCGCATCGAAGAGGCGGATGAAGGGCCCGATCGCGCACGATGCGTTGTTGTCCTTGGCCTTGCCGAGGAGCAGCGCGCTGCGGCCCTCGAAGTCGCGCAGGTTCACGTCGTTACCGAGGGTGGCGCCCACGGTCCTGCCGTGCGCGCCCACCACGAGCACGATCTCGGGCTCCGGATTGTTCCACTCCGACTTCGGATGGATGCCGATGTCGCTCCCCGTCCCCACCGCGGACATCGGCTGCGACTTGGTGAAGATCTCGGCATCGGGCCCGATGCCCACCTCGAGGTACTGCGACCACGCCTTCTGCCCGATGAGCGCCTCCTTGAGCCGCGCGGCCTCGGGCGAGCCGGGCTTGACGCTCGAGAGGTTGTCGCCGATCACGCTCACGATCGCGTGGCGCACGCTCTCCGCCTTGGCCGGATCGCCGCGTGCCTGCTCCTCGATCACGCGCTCGAGCATGCTCGCCACGAACGTGACCCCGGCGGCCTTGATCGCCTGCAGGTCGTTGGGGGCGAGGAGCCACGGCGCATTGCCGTCGCGGTGATCTTCCGTGGAGTTCGCGAGCACGTCGGCGAGCTTGGCGAGGCGGGGCAGCGTCCCCGCGCCCCGCAGCGCCGCCGCCGGATCGGGCAGGTTCATGAGCGCCGCGGAGGTCGGCGCCACGCGCGTCGCATCCACGAGGTCCGCGCCCTGCACGGCGACCAGCACGGCGCCGTCCACCGCAGGCACCCAGGCGCGGCCCACGAGGAGTGCGCGTTCGTGATCGACGGGAAGCGTGGCGGCAACATTGAGATTCATCGCGAGGGAGGAGTCGAGGATGAAGGGGACACGAAGGATAACCGAGCGCCGTGCCGGCGGGCTATGCCAGAATAGTGCGGACCCTTCCCCTCGAGCACACGCGCGATGAATCGCAATGAGCACGACGCCGCCGCACGCTTCCTTTTTGCAGCGCGGCAAAGCCGCACGCCGGGCGCACGCCTGCCGGTGGAGTTGCGCCCCACGGACCTCGCCGACGCGATCGCCATCCAGGCGCGCACCACCGAGCTCGTCGACATGCCGATCGGCGGCTACAAGTGCTCCGCGCCCACCGAGCCACGCCCGGTGTCGTATGCGCCGATCTACGCGCCCACGATCCAGGCGAGCTCGCCGTACGCCATCCCCGGCGTGGGCGCGCAGGCGCGTATCGAGCCCGAGATCGCGCTCGTGATGGGCCACGACCTGCCGCCGCGCGCCGCGCCGTACACCGACGACGAGGTGCGCGTCGCGGTGAAGGAAGCGCGCTTCGTGCTGGAGATCATCGGCACGCGCTATGCCGAGCCGTCCACGGTCACCTTCCCCGAGCTCCTCGCCGACAACGTGGCCAACCTGGGACTCTTCGTCGGGCCGGTGCTCGCCGATCCCTGGTCGAAGAAGCTCGACACGTTTCCGCTGGTGGTGCGCTCGCCGCAGGCTGAGGTCGCCACGCGCGAGGGCAAGCATCCCGACGGCCATCCGTTGCGGGCGCTCGCGTGGCTCGCCAATCACCTCGCGGAGCGCGGCGAGACGTTGAAGGCCGGCATGACCGTCACCACCGGCTCGTACTGCGGCATCCTCGACGTACCGCTCGCCACCCCGCTCACCTTCGCCTACGGCGATCTCGGCACGCTCGGCGTGACGCTCACGAAAGGCTGACACCATGAGCCTCGCCGGAATGGGCATCGTCGCGATCTGGCATGACCTCCTGCCGGAAGCGAGGGACGACTTCCACGAGTGGCACGACCGCGAGCACATGCCCGAGCGCGTGGGGATCCCGGGCTTTCGCCGCGGGCGCCGCTACGTTGCGATCAGCGGCACGCCCGAGTACTTCAATCTCTACGAGGCCGACAGCGCCGAAGTGCTGGCGGGGCAGGACTACCTCAATCGACTCAATGCGCCCACGCCCTGGACCCAGCGTGTGGTGCCGTCGTTCCGCAACGTCGCGCGCTCGATCTGCCGCGTGGCCTTCACGCAGGGCGTGGGCAGCGGCGGGGTGATGCTCACGCTGCGCTTCGCCGCCGATCCCGCGCGTCGCGATGCGCTCGTCGACACGCTTCGCCGCAGCATCCTGCCGCCGCTCGTGTATCGCAAGGGCGTCGCGGGGATCCACGTCGGCCTCGCCGACGAGGCCGCGAGCAACATCGAGACCACCGAGCGCAAGGCACGCGCGAATGCCACGCTGGTGCCGTCGTGGGTGGTGCTGGTGGAAGGGATCTCGGTGCCGGACGTGGAAGGCGCGGCCGCCCCGATCGTCGCCGCCGTGAATGCCCACGGTGCCTCGGCGCTCGAGCAGGCGGTATATCGCCTCGAGTTCACGCGCCTGAAAACGCCCTGGGCCGCCGGCTAGGAATTCGACGATGTCCCTCGTTCCCCCGATCGAATACGACGCCGCGTCGCCCGAAGTGCGCGCGGTGTACGACGACATCATGGCCACGCGCAAGGTCGCGGCCGTGAACAACTTCTGGAAGATCCTCGCGCACGATCCCGCGAACCTCGCGCAGGTGTGGGCCGAGGTCAAGGCGGTGATGCGCGACGGCGCGCTCGATCCGCTCGTGAAGGAGCTTCTCTACGTCGCGGTCTCCGTCACCAACAATTGCGAGTACTGCGTGCACTCGCACACCGCGGCCGCCCGCGCGAAGGGCATGACGCCGGCGATGTTCCACGAGCTCCTCGCGGTGGTGGCGCTCGCGAACAAGACCAATCGCCTCGCCAACGGCTATCGCATCGACGTGGACCCGGCCTTCCGCGATCCGCTCGGGGCGCACGGCAGTTGATGGCCGCCGTCGACGATCCCCGCCGCGCAGGCGGCGACACGGTGCTCTACCCGGAGATCGAGCCCTACGCCACCGGCAGGATCGCGCTCGACGGCACGCACACCCTGCATTGGGAAGCCTGCGGCAAGCGCGGTGGCGTGCCGCTCGTGTTCCTGCACGGCGGCCCCGGCGGCGGATCGCTGCCGCATCATCGCCGCTTCTACGATCCGGCGTTCTTCGACATCACGCTCTACGACCAGCGCGGCTGCGGCAGGTCCACGCCCACCGCCTCGCTCGCCGGCAACGACACGCAGCAGCTCATCGCCGATCTCGAGCGCCTGCGCGTCGTGCGCGGTGTCGAGAAGTGGGTGCTCTTCGGCGGATCCTGGGGCTCCACCTTCGCCCTCGCCTACGCGCAGGCGCATCCGGACCGCGTCCTGGGCCTCGTGCTGCGCGGCATCTTCCTCGGCCGCGACAGCGAGATCGACTGGTTCATGCATCGCATGGGGACGTTCTTTCCGGAGGCGCACCGGGCGTTCAGGGAATTCCTGCCGCCGGCCGAGCGCCACGATCTCCTCGCGAGCTACTACCGCCGCCTCACCGATCCCGATCCCGCCGTGCACCTGCCGGCCGCGCACGCCTGGGACCGCTACGAGACGACGTGCTCCACGTTGCTGCCGGCCAAGGACGCCCCGGTCAAGTTCGACGATGACGGCGCGGCGCTCGCCATCGCGCGCATCGAGGCGCACTACTTCGTGCATCGCCTCTTTTTGCAGGAGAACGCGCTCCTGGAAGGCGTGGGCCGCATCCGTCACCTCCCGTGCACGATCGTGCAGGGGCGCTACGACGTGGTGTGCCCGCCCATCACCGCCGATGCGCTGGCGCGCGCCTGGCCGGAGGCCGAGTATGTCGTGGTACCCGACGCCGGGCATTCGGTGCGCGAGCCCGGGATCACGCGCGAGCTGGTGCGCGCCGTGCAGCGGATGCGGGCGTGCCTGGCGTCGTCGTCCGGTTAGTCGATTCGAAACGCGTCCGGCGCCTCGTCCGTTGCAACACCGCTCGCCTACTGCTGCCGCACCCCGGACGTCGCATTTCCTGCGCCGCGCCGTCGCGCATGGCGTGCTGTTGCTCGCGGGGTTGGCATTCGGCTCCTGCGTCGTCGCACAGGTAGTGCCCGCACCGCAGCCGTCACCGGCCGCCGCCTCCGCCGCCGCCCGTCCCAAGATCGGCCTCGTCCTCTCCGGTGGCGGTGCCCGCGGCATCACGCACGTGGGTGTGCTCAAGGTGCTGCAGGAATTGCGCATCCCCATCGACTACATCGCGGCGACCTCGATGGGCGCGATCGTGGGCGGCCTGTACGCGAGCGGCATGTCGCCCGATACGATGCAAAAGCAGCTCGCCGACGTGAGCTGGCCCACGCTGCTGTCCGACAGCCCCGACCGGCGCGACCTCGGGCTGCGCCGCAAGGAGGAGCAGGCGGCCTTCCCGCTGTCCTTCGAGATGGGGTATCGCGACGGGCAGTTCCTGTGGTTCAAGGGTGCGCTGTCGGGTGCCAACCTCGAGCTCTTCCTGCACGAGCTCACGCGCAACGTCGACAGTGTCGACAACTTCGACAAGCTGCCCATCCCCTACCGCGCCGTCGCCACCAACATGGTGAGCGGCCAGGAGGTCGTGTTCTCGTCGGGGCGGCTCTACCAGGCGATGCGCGCCAGCATGTCGGTGCCCGGCATGTTCGCGCCGGTGGAGATCGAAGGCCGCATCCTGGGTGACGGCGGGCTCGTGAACAACCTGCCGGTGGACGTGGTGCGGGCGATGGGCGCGGACATCGTGATCGCGGTCAACATCGGCACGCCGCTCATGTCCCGCGATCAGCTGCAGTCGCTCGTGGGCTATGCGTCGCAGATGCTCAACATCCTCACCGAGCAGAACGTGCGGCAGCAGCTCGCCTCGCTCAAGTCCACCGACATCCTGATCTCGCCCGACCTCGGCGCGCTGACGTTCATCGACTTCGCGTCCGCGCCCAGGTTCGTGGAGCTCGGCGTGAAAGCCGCCGAGTCGATGCGCACCGAGCTCTCGGCGCTCTCGGTCTCGCCGGAGCAATACGCCGCCTTCGAGCAGCGCCTCGCGCGCGCTCCCGAGAAGCTGCCGGCGCAGCTCGACTTCGTCACGGTCGAAGGCACGCGCTACGCCAACCCCGAGGTGCTGGAAGAGCAGATGGCCACGCGGCCCGACCAGCCCTTCGAGCTCAAGACGCTCGAGCAGGACCTGGCAAGGCTCTACGGCCGCGGGGACTTCGACCAGATCGACTACGAGCTCACCACCGTGGGCGCACAGACGGGGGTGGTGGTGAAGGTGCTGGAAAAATCGTGGGGGCCCAACTTCCTGCGCTTCGGCACGTCGCTGTCCACCGACTTCCAGGGCGAGACCTTCTTCAACCTGATGGCGGGCCACAAGCGCGTGTGGATCAACAGCCTCGGCGCGGAATGGACCAACGAGATCGTGCTGGGCAGCACGCGCCGCTACGCGACGGAGTTCTTCCAGCCCATCACGCTGGGCAACGGCCTCTTCACCTCCGCGTACGGCATGGTGCAGCGCTCGCCCGAGTTCATCTTCGAAGGCGAGACGCGCGTCGCGGAATACGACGTGCTCTACGAGACGGCCGGCCTCGACCTGGGCGCTGCATTCGGCAGCTCCGGCGAGGTGCGCGGCGGAATCAAGTGGACGCACTACCGCGGCGATCCCACGATCGGCGATGCCACCTTCCCCACGATCCGCACCAACGAGACAGGCGCGCGCCTCCTGCTGCGCTGGGACACGCTCGACCATCCCTATTTCCCGCGCAACGGGCTGCGCGCCACCGGCGAGCTCTTCTACGGCAACCGCAGCACGGAGGTCCTGGACCTGCGCTTCGAGGACAACAGCTCGCGCACGAGCGCGATCGTCGATGCCGCGTGGGAGCTCGACCGGAAGACCTTCCTCAATTTCCAGGCCCGTGCAGGCGGCATCACCAAGAGCCATGCCCTCAACGTGATCGAGGACTTCAACCTCGGCGGCTTCCTCCAGCTCTCGGGCCTGCGCACCAACCAGCTCTCGGGCAATTACCTCGCCTTCGCGCGCGCCGTGGGCTATCACCAGATCGCCACGATTCCCGTCGTGGGACGCGCGGTCTACGTGGGTGGCTCGCTCGAGACCGGCAACACGTGGGACGACAGGAGCGAGATCTCCAACAACCTGCGCACGTCGGGATCGCTCTTCCTCGCCGCCGACACCTGGCTCGGGCCCTTCTACATCGGCTGGGGCATCAGCAGCGGCGGCCAGCGCAGCTACTACCTCTACCTTGGCCGCATCTGACGCCAACGCCGCGTGGCTTGCGCGCAGCCTCGCGGCCGTGTGGCACCCGTGCACGCAGATGAAGGTGCACGAGTCGCTGCCGCTGGTACCGATCGCGCACGGCGACGGCGCGTGGCTCGTGGACTTCGACGGCCACCGCTATCTCGACGGCGTGAGCTCGTGGTGGGTGAACCTGTTCGGCCATCGCCATGCGCGCATCGACGCCGCGGTGCGTGCGCAGCTCGACTCGCTCGCGCACGTGATGCTGGCCGGCTTCACGCACCGGCCGGTGATCGAGCTCTCGGAGCGGCTGGCGGCACTCGCCCCGGCGGGCCTGGGACATGCGTTCTATGCCTCCGACGGCGCGTCGGCCACCGAGATTGCGCTGAAGATGAGCTTCCACTACTGGCGCAATCGCGGGCTGCCGGCCAGGCGCGCTTTCGTGAGCCTTGCCGGCAGCTATCACGGCGAGACGGTGGGAGCGCTCGCGGTCACCGACGTCGCGCTCTTCCGCGAGGTGTACGCACCGCTTTTGAACCGCAACGCGACCGTGCCGGTGCCGGATGCGCGTGCGGGCATCACCGTCGAGGCCGCGGCGGAGGCGCTCGATGCCCACCTCGCGCAGCATGCCGCCACCACGGCCGCGCTCATCGTGGAGCCGCTCGTGCAGGGTGCTTCCGGCATGGCGATGTACGACCCGCGCTACCTTGCGCTGGCCCGCGCGATCACCGCACGCCACGGCGTGCACCTCATCGCCGACGAGATCATGACCGGCTTCGGCCGTACTGGAACGATGTTCGCGTGGGAGCAGGCGGGGGCACCCGCCCCCGACTTCATGTGCCTGTCCAAGGGGATCACCGGCGGCTACCTGCCGCTGTCGTGCGTGCTCGCCACGCACGAGATCTACGCCGCGTTCTACGCCGACGAGACCGCGCGCGGCTTCCTGCACTCGCATTCGTACACCGGCAATGCGCTGGCCTGCGCCGCCGCGCTCGCCGTGCTCGACATCTTCCGCGACGACGACGTCATCGCACGCAATCGCGACCGCGCCGCGGGCTGGTCGCGCGCCCTCGCGCCGGTCCGCGCGCACCCCCGGGTGCGCGATTTCCGGCAACGGGGCATGATCTTCGCCTGGGACGTGGCGACGGCCGCTCCGGACTTCGCGCAGTGGTTCTTTGCGCAGGCGCTGGATCGTGGCCTCCTGCTGCGTCCGATCGGATCCACGGTCTACGTCATGCCGCCGTACATCGTCACTGAAAGCGAGATGGAGATGCTGGCCGGGCACGTGAGCGCCATCCTCGACCACGCGCCGTGAATGCGGCGCGCGCCGGCAAGCGTGCGGTCGTGGCGTGGGTGGTGTTCGCCCTGTGGCCTGCCCTCGCCGACGCCACCGTCCCCGCGGGCGTGGCGCGCGCCTTCCGCGAGGCGGGCATTCCCCTGTCCAGCGTCGCGCTGGTGGTGCGCGAGGCCGGCCAGCCGCAGGCGCTCTTCGCGCAGGACGCCGAGCGACCGATGAATCCGGCCTCGGTGATGAAGCTCGTCACCACCTATGCCGCGCTGGAGCTCCTCGGCCGCGACCATCGCTGGAAGACCGAGGCCTATCTCGCCGGCAAGCTCGATGCGCGTGGCACGCTCCACGGCAACCTCGTGCTGAAGGGCTACGGCGATCCCAAGATCACGGTCGAGCAGTGGCAGGCGTTCATGGACGACCTCAGGGCACGCGGCTTGAGGCGCGTCACCGGCGACCTCGTGCTCGATCGCTCGTTCTTCAAGCTGCCCGAGCACGACGCGGCCGCCTTCGATCAGCAGCCGCTGCGGCCCTACAACGTGGGGCCCGATGCGCTCCTCGTGAACTTCAATGCCGTGCGCTTCAACTTCCTGCCGGAGCCGGCGCGGCGCACGGTGGCGGTGCGCGTGGATCCGCCGCTGCCCCAGGTCACGGTGACCACACTCCCCGCGCTCGCCCGCGGCGACTGCGGCGACTGGAAGGCCACGCTCGCGCCTACGTTCGACGACCAGCGCACGACCGCCTGGGCCGCCTTCAGCGGCACGTTCGCCTCCACCTGCGGCGAGCGCGACTGGTACGTGGCGCTGCTCGATGTCCCGACCTACGTGCACGGCATGTTCGCCGCCTACTTCCGCGCGCGGGGCGGCACCTTCGACGGCGCCGTGATCGAGGGCAAGCCGCCGCGCCGCGCCGAACCCTTTGCCGTGATGGAGTCCACGCCGCTCTACGACATCGTGCGCGACGTGAACAAGCTCTCCAACAACGTGATGGCGCGGCAGATCTTCCTCACACTCGCCACCACGCGCCATCCGCCGCCGGCGACCGTGCCGCTCGCTACCGACGTCATCCGCAAGTGGCTCGCGGAGAAGCAACTCTCGCTGCCCGGGCTCGTGCTGGAGAACGGGTCGGGGCTGTCGCGCCGGGAACGGATCACGGTGGGCGGCCTCGCGCGATTGCTGGCGTCGGCCGAGGCGAGCTCCGTGCGCGAGGAGTTCGTGAGCTCGCTCGCCGTGGCCGCGATGGACGGCACTTTGCAGAAGCGCTTCCAGGACGGCACGGTGGCGGGCCAGGCGCTGCTCAAGACCGGCTCGCTCGAGGGCGTGCGCGCGCTCGCCGGCTACGTCATCGATGCGCAGGGGCGCCGGTTCATCGTCGCGGCGATCATCAACGATCCGAATGCGTGGCGCGGCGGTGCCGCCCTGGACTACCTGGTGCAGTGGGTGTACCAGGAGGCGGGGAGCTACGATCCGCAG